>JAYUXO010000482.1:0-2547 GCA_043753505.1 Comamonadaceae bacterium | reverse complement strand
TGCCACTGAATGCTGCACAAGCGCAGATTCGCGACATGGTGCAAGCCTGGTTGATGCGTCAGGCCCGGCGGATATTTGCGCAGCGGGTGGACCACTTTGCACCACAGCTCAAGGTTCAGTGCCGCAAATTGTCTTTGTCCAACGCAGGTACCCGCTGGGGCAGCGCCAGCGCCGACGGCTCCATCCGCCTGAACTGGCGGCTGGTTCATTACCGCCTGTCCATCATCGACTACGTGGTGGCCCACGAGCTGGCCCACTTGCGTGTGATGAACCACAGTCCACAATTCTGGGACACCGTAGCCACCGTGGTGCCGAACTATGCGCAGCTGCGCCGGCAGCTAAAAGACGACTCGGTGCCGCGCTGGTAGGTGGTTTGCAGCGGGTCGGTCTTTGTGTTTTCTCGCGCCGTCCTACGCCGACACCCGCCACCAAGTGGCTGGCCGATGACAGCCGCCACCAGAAGATGGTGATATGAACTTTGCGCTATTTCGATGAACCTCGATTTTGTTCAATGGCCCGCCATGCTGGTGACCGTGGTTGCTTCGTGGCTGGTTGCATCGAAAAGTGAAGGTCGCCGAAATGCAGGGTTTTGGGTCTTCATGCTGAGCAATGGTTTGTGGATTGTCTGGGGTATCAGCGCCAACGCCAACGCCTTGGTTGCCCTGCAGATATGTCTGGCCGCCATGAACATTCGCGGTGCCATGAAGACCGATGCTTGATCGTGCAACACACGATCAACCCGTGCCCCATGTCAAGCCGTTCCACCGACCAGGTTAACCATCAACCCATCAACCCATCACCTTGGCAACGGCAGCGCCGTCTTGTACCGCACCTGTTTCAGCGCAAAACTGGAACGAATTTTCTCCACGCCCGAGATCGGCGTGAGCTGTTCCAGGATAAATTTTTCAAGTGCGCCCATATCGGCCACAGCCACGCGGATCAGGTAGTCGCTGTCGCCGGTCATCAGGTAGCACTCCATCACCTCGTCGTGCTCGGCAATGCGCGCTTCAAACTCGGCCAGCGCGTGTTTGCTTTGCTCTTTCAGGCTGATGGAGACAAACGTGCAGTCCCAGGCCCAGCGCTTTAGGGTTGGCCAGGGCCACGTAGCGGGCAATCACGCCCGCGGCCTCCAGCGCTTTCACGCGCACCAGGCAGGGCGAGGGCGACAGGTGGATGCGGCGGGCCAGCTCCAGGTTGGTCAGGGAGCTGTCTTGCTGCAGCTCGGCGAGGATTTTCAGGTCGGTTGAGTCCAGGGGATAGGTCGCCATACAAAATACTTCTGAAAATTTGTTTGACAAAATTTTATGCCGTAAAAAACAAATCAGTTGCCATTTTCAGAAGCTCATTGCGCGCCAGGCTGCGTAAAGTGTTGCGATGAATGACATTCGCTTTAAAGCCGCTTTTGACGCCGACCCGCAGGAAACCAGCGAGTGGCGCGACGCCTTTTGCGCGTTGGTGGCCACCCACGGCGCAGCCCGCGCCCGCTTTGTACTTGATGAGCTGGTGCGCCAGGCGCACGCCAACCAGGTGGGCTGGACGCCTGAGTTGGCGACGCCTTATGTGAACACCGTGGCGGTAGACCACCAGCCGCCGTATCCAGGCGACTTGGCGCTGGAAGAAAAACTGGCCTCGCTGATGCGCTGGAACGCGCTGGCCATGGTGGCCCGTGCCAATGGCGCTTACGGCGAGCTCGGTGGGCACATCGCCAGCTACGCCAGCGCGGCGGATTTGTTTGAGGTCGGGTTTAACCATTTCTTTCATGCCAGAAATGCCCATCACAACGGTGACCTGGTCTTCTTCCAGCCCCACAGCGCCCCGGGCGTTTATGCGCGCGCCTTTCTGGAAGGGCGTCTGACTGAAAACGATTTGGCCCACTACCGCCAGGAAATCAACGCCCCCGCGTTCAAGGACGCCAACGGCCAGGGCGCGCGCGGCCTGAGCAGTTACCCGCACCCGTGGCTCATGCCCGATTTCTGGCAGTTTCCCACCGGCTCGATGGGCATCGGGCCCATCAGCTCGATCTACCACGCACGCTTTATGCGCTACCTCACGCATCGCAAGCTGCTCAATTGCGACGGCAGGAACGAGTCAGGCGTGTGCGTCGCTGCGCGTCGCGTGTGGGGCGTGTTTGGCGACGGCGAGATGGACGAGCCCGAAAGCATGAGCGCGCTCACCCTGGCCAGCCGCGAAAAACTGGACAACCTGGTCTGGGTGGTCAACTGCAACCTGCAGCGCCTTGATGGCCCGGTTCGCGGCAACGGCCGAATCATTGACGAGCTCGAAAAGCTCTTTCGCGGCGCGGGCTGGCATGTGGTCAAACTGGTGTGGGGCAGCGACTGGGACGGCCTGTTTGCCCGCGACACCACCGGCGCGCTGGCGCGGGCCCTGGCCGACACGGTAGACGGCCAAATGCAAACCTTTGCCGCCAAAGACGGGCGCTTCAACCGTGAGCATTTTTTCGGCCAAAACGACGATCTCAAGCGGCTGGCGCAGGGCATGACCGATGAGCAGATTGACCGCCTCAAACGCGGCGGCCACGACCTGGTG
>JAYUXO010000481.1:0-2553 GCA_043753505.1 Comamonadaceae bacterium | reverse complement strand
AACATGGTCGGCCCCTTCGGCGGCATCACTGCGGCGCAGGCGCTCAGCGCGGTGCTGCAACACCCGCAGCGGCTGGGCGAGCCGGTGTCGCTCACCGTGAATTTTTGCGCCGCTTTGTCAGACGGTGAATTCACCGTCACCGCCCGCCCCGCCCGCACCAACCGTTCCACGCAGCACTGGGTCATCGAGGTGCAGCAAGCCGGGCAGACCGTGCTCACGGCAACAGCCTTCACCGCTCTGCGCCGCGACACCTGGAGCGCCCACGAACTCAGCATGCCGGTGGTGCCTGCGCCACACGACGTTGCAATTCCCGAAGGCCGCGCCCGCGTCGAATGGGTCAATCGCTATGAAATGCGCTTCATGCAAGGCGGCTTTCCCACCGACTGGAACGGCGTGGACACGGGCACCAGCCGCAGCCACGTGTGGGTGCGCGACCACCCGCCGCGAGCACTGGACTTTGCCTCGCTGACCGCGCTGTCCGACATTTTCTTCCCCCGCATCTGGCTGCGCAGGCCTGCGCTGGTGCCGATTGGCACGGTGTCGATGACGGTGTATTTCCACACCGATGCCGCGCAACTGGCGGCCACGGGCACTGGCTATCTTTTGGGTCAGGCGCAAGCACAAAATTTTCGTAATGGCTACTTCGACCAGACCGCACAGATGTGGAATGAAGCGGGTCAGCTGCTGGTCACCACGCACCAGGTGGTCTACTACAAAGAATGATGAAAATGAATCAAAACGGCTACCAGCCCTTTTAAATACTGCTCAAGCAGCTATCAAAAACATAGTAACTATCCACACAAGGAACCCCGATGAGCGATGCCAGCACCCCAGACGTTTTGATCCACACCGAAGCCGGGGTGATGACCCTCACGCTGAACCGGGTCGACAAGAAAAACTCGATTTCCGTGGCCATGTACAGCGTCATGGCCGACGCACTGGCGCAAGCCGCAACGGACGCCACCACCCGCGTGGTCGTGTTCCAGGGCGCTGAGACCATCTTCAGCGCGGGCAACGACATCGGTGACTTTTTGAACAACCCCCCAGCCGGCATGGACTCCCCGGTGTTCCGCTTCCTGCACGCCATTGCCGCGTTCCCCAAGCCCCTGCTGGCGGCGGTGTGCGGCCCGGCGGTGGGCATTGGCACCACCTTGCTGTTTCATTGCGACCTGGTCTACGCCGGTGACAACGCGGCGTTCAGCATGCCATTTGTCAACCTGGGCCTGTGCCCCGAAGCCGCCAGCAGCCTGCTGGTGCCGCAAATGCTGGGCTACCACCGCGCCGCCGAAGCCCTGCTGCTCGGCGAGCCCTTCATGGCCGAAGCTGCGCTGGAGGTGGGCCTGGTCAACCGCGTGCTGCCCCCGTCAGAAGTGACGAACTACGCCCAGGCCCAAGCCCGCAAACTCGCCGCCAAGCCGATTTCCAGCCTGATCGAAACCAAGCGCCTGATGAAGAAAAACCAGACCACCCAGGTGCTGCAAGTCATGGCCGAAGAGGGTGCCAGCTTCGGCCGCATGCTCACCGAGCCCGCCGCCAAAGAAGCCTTCGGCGCGTTCATGGAACGGCGCAAACCTGATTTTTCGCAGCTTTGAGGGTATGAACCCACCCGAGAGCACAAATCAAGCTCCTTCCCCCGCCGGGGGAGGGCAGGGATGGGGGCATGCGTGTGCTGACGCCTATTTGCCGTGCCACTGGGGGTTCCTTGGCTTGGCAGTGTGTTGCGCGACCCAAAGCCCCCATCCCAACCTTCCCCCAAAGGCGGGAAGGCGCCAGACACGCGCTGCGGCCAGTGTGATGACGCATCCATAGCATTCACAGTCAAATCCGCCATTAGCCCTTATAAATACTGCTCAACCAGCTACATAAACAGTAGCAATTCAACTATTGAAAGCCCCGTATGACATCACCACTGACATACCACCTGAACGACGGCATCGCCACCATCACCCTCGACGACGGCAAAGCGAACGCCATGAGCCCGCGCATGCTGCAAGCCTTGGGCGACGCGCTGACCCAGGCCGAGGCCGATCAGGCCGTGGTCGTGCTCACCGGTCGCCCCGGCATGTTCTCGGGTGGTTTTGACCTCGGCATATTCAAGGCGGGCGATGTTGCCGAGCAATTGCGCATGTTGAACGCAGGTGCCCGCATCACCCACCGCCTGCTCTCTTTCCCCCACCCCGTGGTGGCGGCCTGCAGCGGCCACGCGGTGGCCATGGGTGTGTTTTTGCTCTTGAGCACCGACGTGCGCATCGGCTTGACCGAGGGTGCCATGGTGCACGTCAACGAAGTGCAAATCGGCATGACCGTGCCCCATTTCGCCCTGGAAATCTGCCGCCAGCGCCTGGCCCCGGCCCACCTGAACCTGGCCACTGTCACCGCCCAGGCTTACACCACTGTCCAAGCCTTGCAAGCAGGCTTCTTCGACGAACTCGCCCCCGCCGAAACCCTCGCCACCGCCGCCCTGGCCCAAGCCACCCGCTTGAAAAAACTCAACCGCGCCGCGTTCACGGCCACCAAACTGCGGCAGCGGCAAGCGGGGTTGGCGGCGTTGGC
>JAYUXO010000480.1:0-6402 GCA_043753505.1 Comamonadaceae bacterium | reverse complement strand
CGCCGCCTTCGTACAGGTCAGAGATCAGCACCAAAATCGTGTTGCGGGGTTCGCGGATCAGGCTTTCGCAGTAAGCCACGGCGCGGTTGATGTCGGTGCCGCCGCCCAGTTGCACGCCAAACAGCAGTTCCACGGGGTCATCAAGCTTTTCGGTCAGGTCGACCACCGCCGTGTCAAACACCACCAGTTTGGTCGAGACGGCGGGCAAGCTGGCCATCACTGCCGCGAAAATGCTGGCGTAGACGACCGACTGCGCCATGGAGCCGCTTTGGTCAATACAGAGGACTACCTCGCGCTGCGGGCGGCGGGCTTTGCGGCCGTAACCCACAAGGGTTTCGGGCACGATGGTGCGGTAGTCGGGTTGCCAGTGCTTCAGGTTGGCGCGGATGGTGCGGTGCCAGTCAATTTCGCTGTGGCGCGGGCGGCGATTGCGGCGGCTGCGATCCAGCGCGCCGCTGATGGCGCTGCGCAGCGGGTCGTTGAGTTTTTCCATCAGCGCATCGACCACTTTACGCACCACCATGCGGGCCGTGTCTTTGGTTTTGGCGGGAATCACGCTGCCCAGGGCGACCAGGTTGGCCACCAGGTGTACGTCGGGCTGCACGGTTTCCAGCATTTCGGGCTGCAGCAGCATGTCGCGCATATCCAGCCGGGCCAAGGCGTCGCGCTGCATGACCTGCACCACCTGCGCTGGAAAGTATTTGCGGATGTCGCCCAACCAGCGGGCCACGTTGGGAGCCGACCCGCCGCGCCCGCCCTGGCGCTTGGCCAGGCCGTTGAGGCCTTGGGGTTCGTACAGGGCGGCCAGGGCCTGATCCATCTGCAAGGCGGGGCCTGCGAGCGCGCCACACGCGGCGTCGGCCTCGCTGCCCAGCACCAGACGCCAGCGCTGGGCGCGGGTGGCGTCTGACACAGCCGTTGGGGGTTCTGTGGACGCTTGGGTGGAGGTCTTTGTCATGGCAAGTTAGGAGAGCGAGCGTTTGATTATCCAAGGTGAAACACGGGCAAACTCATGACTTGTATCTTTGCTGGCGACCCGATTTCAACAAAACGCATTTCCATGACCGACACCTCTGCACGACCGCCCCAAGAAACCCATGAGCAGCACGAGTCCACGCAACGCGCGGCCCAGCTGCACACCCTCCTGCACCGCTACGCCCATCGCTACTACGTGCAGGACAACCCTGAGGTACCGGATGCCGAATACGACCGGCTTTTTCAGGAATTGCAAGCGCTGGAATCGATACACCCCACCCTGCTGACAACGGACTCGCCGACCCAGCGCGTGGGCGGCGTGGTGCTCGACGGTTTTGCCAAGGTGCGCCACCGCGTACCCATGCTGTCGATCCGCACCGAAACCGACATTGAAGCCACTGGCGCGCAAGCCTTTGATGCACGGGTGCGGCGCGAGTTGGGTCTGGCTGACGGCGATCCAGCGGTGGGCTATGTGGCCGAATTGAAGTTTGACGGTCTGGCCATCAATCTGCGCTATGAAAACGGCGTACTGGTGCAAGCGGCCACGCGCGGCGACGGTGAAACGGGCGAGGACGTGACGCAAAACATTCGCACGGTGCATCAGATTCCGCTGCGGCTGGAGGTCGGCACAAGCGGCCCCCATCATCCCAACCCTCCTCCAAAGGGGGAGGGGGTTCCGATATCGCCTCCCCCCGACGATGAGGGAGTTAGCTCCCTTCCCTCCCGGGGGAGGGCGGGGGTGGGGGCACCGAGCGTCACGGTTCCTCGCGTCCTCGAGGTCCGCGGCGAGGTCTACATGCGCCGCGACCATTTCGACCAGCTCAACGACCGCCAGCGCGAAAAGGGCGAAAAAACCTACATCAACCCGCGCAACACCGCCGCCGGTGCCGTGCGCCAGCTCGACCCCAACATCACGGCCCAGCGCCCCTTGAGTTTTTATGCCTACGGCCTGGGCGAGGTGAGCCCAGCCACAGAAGGCGGGCCCGTATGGACGACCCATTGGGACATGCTGCAGACCCTGAAATCATGGGGTTTTCCGGTATCCGCCCTTGCGGATACTGCTCAAGCAGCTATAGATTTAATAGCATACCATCAGCATATCGGGGCGCTGCGCGACACGCTGCCGTTTGACATTGACGGCGTGGTCTACAAAGTCAACAGTCTGGCGCTGCAGCGTCAGCTCGGCTTCATCAGCCGCGAGCCGCGCTGGGCCGTGGCGCACAAATACCCCGCACAGGAGCAGCTGACCACCGTGCTGGCCATTGACATACAAGTGGGTCGCACCGGCAAACTCACGCCGGTGGCCAAGCTGGCACCGGTATTTGTTGGCGGCGTGACGGTGACCAACGCCACCCTGCACAACGAAGACGAAATCCGCCGCAAAGACGTGCGGGTGGGCGACACCGTCATCGTGCGGCGCGCGGGCGACGTGATTCCGGAGGTGGTGGGCGTGCTGGCTGACAAGCGCCTGCCCGACGCGCCCCAATTCACCATGCCGCGCCAGTGTCCGGTGTGCAACAGCGCAGCCGCGCGCGAACAGGTTGATGGCGAAGAAGGAGCCGACTACCGCTGCACCGGCGGCCTGTTTTGCCCAGCGCAGCGCAAGCAGGCCATCCTGCACTTCGCCAGCCGCCGCGCTGTGGACGTGGAGGGCCTGGGCGACAAGTTGGTGGAGCAACTGGTCGACGCCGGCATCATCAAAACCCTGCCCGACCTGTACCGCCTGGGTTTGGGTTCACTGGCCAATTTGGACCGCATGGCCGAAAAATCAGCGCATAACGTGCTGGTGGCGCTAGAAAAATCAAAGCAAACCACCTTGCAGCGCTTCCTCTTTGGTTTGGGGATTCGCCACGCCGGGGAGGGCACCGCCAAGGCTTTAACCCGTCACTTCGGCAAGCTGGACACCATCATGGCCGCCAGCCTGGATGACCTGATGGCCGTGGTGGATGTAGGGCCGGTCGTGGCGCAAAGCGTGCGCGCCTTTTTCGACGAACCGCACAACCGCGAAGTGGTGGAGCAATTGCGCGCCTGCGGTTTCACCTGGGAAGAGGGCGAGCCCCAAGCGTCTGGAGACGACAAACCGCTGACGGGCAAAACCTTCGTCATCACCGGCACCTTGCCCACCCTGAGCCGAGATGAAGCCAAAGACCGGCTGGAGGCGGCGGGAGCCAAGGTGTCCGGCTCTGTCAGCAAGAAAACCACCTATCTGGTGGCGGGGGCGGAGGCGGGTAGCAAACTGGACAAGGCCACCGAGCTGGGGGTAGCGGTGCTGGATGAGGCGGGGTTGTTGGCAATGTTGACGGTATAAATCGGCTGGAAGTTTGCTCAATCAATCGTGCTTTTTTTGATTCACCCACATGGAAAAGTCGTTCACCCAACAATGCATGCGCCTACGTCATGTATGGCTACGACCGGTTAGGCGGGCAGGTGTGGGTAGGACGGGGGTGGGTGATGCATTTGGCAATGCATTGGGATCATCGGTCGTAGGGATGGCTACGCAGGGTAGTCAGCAGGAAGTACGACTGCAGGGGGCGGGGTCTTGGTCAGATCGCAATTACGTCAACGGGGCGGACTTGCAGAGTGACAACACGTACTGGAATCGCCAGGTCAGCGGCGGTGGTGGTCGGTGGGATGACGCGATGCCGATGTCTGGGGGGCAGCGGTATGCGGATGTGTATGGCGGTGATGAGGTGCTGAACGCCGCTGACAAGCTGACCATGAGCAACAACCGGGGCATCAACCCCAACGATGCGGCCATCATCAGCACGCTGCAATCCCGACAGATCAACCAGATGCAGCGCAACCTAGCCGAGCTGAACGCGCTGTCGGCGCAAATCTCAACCGATCAGCAACTGGGCAATATGCAGGCGATGGCCAATGCGTACAGGAATGCCGGGCTGCGAGGTGCCACGGGTGATCCGTTGGATGGGATTTATCCGATTGAAACAAGCGCTCCTTTAACAGGAGCGCAACGAGCTGCCTTGGCTGCAGGATACGGACCCTTGACACCAGAAGTTGCTGCCAGTGGCGTGGCAAAGGCAGGCTATCAGCTAGCGCCGGTAGGCGGTGGTATGAGTAACGACCAAGCCTATGCGCTGTACATGACTAGCGGTGGCAGATCGGTCGGCTATGTCACCCCGGCTGCAGGATGGAGCTACGGTGACGTGAACTATGACCTGATAGGGAGTGTTGCGGGAGGAGCAGGGGCAGTCTCGAGTGCCTTTGAAAATACAGCAGCGGCAGTCGGCAAGACTTCTGCGATTTCCATTCTCGGCAGAGCAGCTCCGCTACACGCCGAGAGGATGGCCCAAATCTCTAAGTCCGCAGAGCTCTCCAGTGCAATGACCGCGGTTAGCTCTACTTCCAAATCTGGTCAAGCAATGCTTAGAGTTGCAGGAGCAACAAAGGCTTTGGGTCCTTTGGGATTTGCTGCCAGCGTTACCGAAATTGCTGCTGACGTAACAGCCGCCCCTGCAAACCAAAAGATCGAGACGTTCGCCTCATCCTCAACCAGTGCTGCGGTAGGTGGTGTCGCCGTACTCGGTGCGGCTGGCCTCGGTGCAAAATTTGGTTTCGCTGTCACTCTTGGCAATCCAATTGGCGGGGTGATTGGGGGCGGGCTGTTCGGAATTGGCGCTGCTTTGGGTTATGAGTTTGGTGGCGGCTCAAACGCTGTCAAAAGCTCGGTAAAAGATAGCTTGCTGGAACTCAATGACAAGAAACGGTAAATCAAGGAATTCCATTTATGTGATCACCGGATGTGTTGTGGTCGCGCTGGCGTTCTTGCCGCTGCTAGTCGTGAACTCGGTAAGCATTTCATTTCTTTACCGAGCCAAATGGAGTGGCTTCATGGTTCTCGCGTATCTTCAGTTAAGCATGTTGAGCGTTTACATGCTCCAACGTGTTGCTCCGAGTGAGTTCTGGAGCCGGTTTCCAAAACGCGATCGCTGGTGGGCTATTGCTGGCCTTGTGCTTGGCCCTTTGCTACTAGCTTACGTCTGGGTGTTGCTCTTTCCATTGCTGGGGAACAGTTTGGCTGACAAAGCTGTCAGCCAAAACTTTACCTATATATCTTCAGAGCCATACGCGCGCGCCTCACGCGGTCTGCTTCAGTTGAAGCTGGTGGACGACAAGGGTGGCGAGCATTTGGTTGTGTTCAAGAAAGAGCGCGTGGACAGGCTGACCATGAAGTGCGGTGATACCTTAAAAACCGCTGGCAGAAATTCATTTCTTGGGTATGTGATCGATAGCGAAGTTAGGACTAGCGAAGTTACCAAAAAATGTCCTCAGTAAGTCGAGGTCTTTCAATATCACACCCGCCTCTGTAGTTCGCTCCCAATTCAATAGCTGCCCCAGAATGCCCAGCACCGGGGTCAGGTCTTGAAAAGCTACATACCCTGACTACATTTGCTACATATTAAATAGCTGCCTGAGCAATCAATCCTTGGGCCACAGCCCGGTTTGATCTTCAAAGGGGTCGGCACCGGGGTCAGGTCTTGCAAAGCCACATCCACCGGCTCTATTTGCTACGTATTCAATAGCTGCTCAAGCAATAAACACCTGGGCTACAGCCCAGTTTGGTTATGAAGGGGCACCGGGTCAGGTCTTGCAAAGCCAAATCCAACCACGTGCGGCATCGAGGTCAGGGCTTGCAAAGCCACATTTCAATACCCAAATCCCCCGCCAGCCCATGTGAAAACTGCTCAAGCAGCTCCCATTTCAATAGCGCCTGCAGTTGACCATCAACCAGCCGCTAAGAATTAAAAGCCCTGCTCAACCCCTTAGCCGCTGGCTGGGGTTTGGGGAGGTAGTCGCAGAGAGCGACCACCCGTCAGCGCTGCACTTTCAAGCCTTCTTGCTATTGCCCCTGGTGCCGGTGGCCTTGCTGTCCTTCGGATGCACAAACCCAATGGGCCTGGGCGGTGGTGCAGGCGGTGGGGGTGGCGGCTCGGGCGGCTGCGCCATCAACTCCTTAAGCGCCTCAAACACCTGGCGCAACTGGTTGCGCGTGTTGCGGCTAAAGGTGTCGTGGGACAGCTCCAGCCGCTCGGTGGCCCATTCCAGTTCGGTCAAGCGCTTGGCCAAGTCCGCATGCACGCTGCTGGCCTGGCGCAACTGCACAAACGCCCGCACGACATAAATCCCCATCTCCACCGCCTGGGCCGAGGCCAGCACATTGGCCAGCGCCACCGCACCGTACTCGGTAAACGCAAACGGCAACGCCCTAGAAAACTTCAACTTACTGAGGTGGTCACAGTTTGTGACCACCTGCGCCTTCTCGGGTGCATCCAGCTGAAACATGAAGTCCGGCGGGAATCGCGCCGCATTGCGCTTGACAGCCTGGTTCAGCGCCTTGGTGGGCACCCCATACAGCGAGGCCAGGTCGGCATCGATGATCACCCGCAGACCGCGAATCACCTGAATGCG
>JAYUXO010000479.1:0-6409 GCA_043753505.1 Comamonadaceae bacterium | reverse complement strand
CGGCCTGGTGGGCGTCGATGGTGGGCTGGTAATTGGAGCTTTCGGTGTTGGTGGCGTCGTTGGGACCCAGGTTGCCAGGGCTTGGCGGCGTATCAGGCGTGTTTTCTTCAGACATGGTGATTTCTCGGGTGCAAATGCAAAAGGGGTCAACGCCAGGGGCTCAATATGAGTATCAAAACAGCTTGTAACCCTTGTATATATTGCTCAAGCAGCTATTATTTTTATAGCATTTATAACAATAGGTTCAAGCAGATCAGCAGGCGGCTAGATGCGCATCGGCATCACCACGTACTTGAAGCTGGGGTTTTCTGGAATGGTCAGCAACGCCGAGCTATTGGAGTCGGCCAGTTCCAGACACACCATTTCCTGGCCCATGTTGGCCAGTGCATCGATCAGGTAGGTCACGTTGAAACCAATCTCGATTTCATCACCCGCGTAGTCAATGTCCAGCTCGTCCACAGCCTCTTCCTGCTCGGCGTTGTTGCTGGCCACGCGCAGGGTGCCGGGCTCAATGTTCAGGCGCACGCCCTTGAACTTTTCGCTGGTGAGAATGGCGGTGCGCTGCAGGCTTTTCAACAGGGGCTCTCGGCCCATGGTGATGAGATTTTTATGGTTTTTGGGGATGACACGGTTGTAGTCGGGGAATTTACCTTCGACCAGCTTGGTGATGAACTCCATGCCTTCAAACGTGAATTTGGCCTGGTTGTTGGCAAATTGCATTTCAATGTTGCCGTCGCCGTCGCTGAGCAGGCGCTGCATTTCAATCACGGTTTTGCGCGGAAGGATGACCTCTTGCTTGGGTACTTCGACATCAAGCAGGGCAGAGGTGAAGGCCAGGCGGTGACCGTCGGTGGCCACCAGGCTGAGCTGCTTGCCTTCGGCCACGAACAGGATGCCGTTCAGGTAGTAGCGAATGTCGTGCACAGCCATCGCAAAACTGACCTGGTTGAGCAGGTCGCGCAGCGTTTTTTGCGGCACGCTGAACACCGGGCCGTAACTGGCCGATTCCTGCACCAACGGAAAATCTTCAGCTGGCAAGGTTTGCAAGGTGAAACGACTCTTGCCACCCTTGAGGATCAACTTATTCTGGCTGCTCTCCAGGCTGACGGTCTGATCTGACGGCATGGTGCGCAGGATGTCGATGAGCTTGCGGGCACCCACGGTGGTGGTGAAATTGCCTGCGTCGCCATCCAGCGTGGCGGTGGTGCGAATCTGGATTTCCAGATCGCTGGTGGTGACCTGCACGGCCTGACCGATTTTGCGGATCAGCACATTGGCCAGGATGGGCAGGGTGTGGCGTCGCTCCACGATGCCTGCCACCGACTGCAGAACAGCCAGCACTTTGTCTTGTGTTGCCTTCAGAACGATCATGTCTTCCTCTTGTTTAGTTTCTTTAATTCAAATTAGTAGTAGATAGTAAGGATGGCTTGCGCCTGTGCGTAAGCTTCATTTTCTCTTTTTTTTCAATGACTTAGCGACTTTAGAACAGTGTGTACATGGGGTTGTTTAGGCGGATGGAAATAATGAACAACTTTCCGATATGACAGTGCGCTGTGGATAACTCACTGGTTGTGCCAGTGTTGTACACATAGTTGTCAGATGTGATGAGCCGCATACATCAGCCTTTGAGTGTCTGTTCGAGGACGTGCAGTTGTTGATTCAGTTCAGTTAGCTGCTGTCGCTCACCCGAAATTTTTCGCACGGCATGCAGCACGGTGGTGTGATCCCGCCCGCCAAACAGCTCGCCGATCTCTGGCAGGCTCTTCTGGGTGAGTTCTTTGGCCAGATACATGGCAGTCTGCCGTGGCCTGGCAATGCTTGCGGGCCGCTTCTTGCTGTACATGTCGGCCACTTTGATCTTGTAGTAATCAGCGACTGTTTTCTGGATGTTCTCAACACTGATTTGCCGGTTTTGAATGGACAGGAGGTCGCGCAAAGCCTCTTTAGCCAGTGCAATCGAGACCTCTTTGAGATTAAAACGGGAGTAAGCGAGGATTTTCCGTAACGCACCTTCAAGCTCCCGTACGTTGGAGCGGACGTTTTTAGCGACAAAAAAAGCCACTTCCTCCGGCATGTCAGCGGCCTCGGCACGGGCTTTGTTGATCAGGATAGCGACCCGCATTTCCAGCTCTGGCGGCTCAATGGCGACAGTCAGCCCCGAGTCAAAACGAGACACCAGGCGTTCGTGGATGTCTGCCAAACCCTTCGGATAGGTGTCGCTGGTCATCACGATGTGTGATTTTTTGGCCAGCAAGGCCTCAAATGCGTTGAAAAACTCTTCTTGTGTGCGGTCTTTGTTCGCAAAAAACTGCACGTCGTCAATCAACAGCAGATCCAGCGAGTGGTAGCGCTCTTTAAATTCGTCGAAAGTTTTGCGCTGGTAGGCCTTGACGACGTCTGACACAAATTGTTCGGCATGGATGTACAAAACTTTGGCGTTGGGGCGGTCTGCCAGCAGCTTGTTACCGACCGCATGAATTAAATGGGTTTTTCCGAGCCCGACCCCACCGTAAATGAACAGCGGGTTGTACAAGTGGCCAGGTGTGCTGGAGACGTGCATCGCAGCCGCTCTGGCCATGCGGTTAGCCGTTCCTTCTATCAGGGTGTCGAAAGTCAGGCCGGTGTTCAACCGGTTTTTAAAGCCATTGGCGCTGGCCTCGTCAGGTTGCCTGATCCGCTCCATGTTCTCGCCTGCAACAAACGCCGGAGGGTTTTGGGGGCGGATAGACATTTCCCGTGGCGTTAGGACGAACTCCAGGGCAACGGGCTGACCCGACAATTTTTCGAGAACAGATGAGAGCCGTGCAGCGTATTGGGTGCGAACCCAGTCAAGTTTGAAGCGATTGCCCACATAAACAGTGACTTGGGTCAAGTTGTCCGGAACGCTTGCGCTCAAAGGCCTGATCCAGGTGTTGAATTGCTGTTCTGGCAATTCCTGCGCCAGTTGGTCAACACAGGCCTGCCAAAGACTTTGCCCTATATCACTGCCCGCGTTTGAATTCGCCTGGTTGTGGAATCTCTCACTCATACGAAGCAGGCATTGTGGATATTTGTGTTTTTTTGAGCGTCTCAGTCTAACTTATCAAACCCTTATCCCCAAGCTGTCGCATACAGGTTTATGAAGTCAGGATGTGACATTTGCCAGTTGCGGCAAGACGTGTTGCATGTCCATTGTTGCCAAGGTTTGCAAAAGCAGGTGATAATCATGGGCTTTTTGCCGAACTTCGAGAACCATCATGAAACGTACTTATCAGCCTTCCAAAATCCGCCGCGCCCGTACACATGGCTTTTTGGCCCGCATGAAAACACGTGGTGGACAGGCCGTGATCAATGCGCGCCGTGCCAAAGGCCGCAAACGTCTGGCTGTGTAAGCCGTCAGGCAGTTTGGCTGAAAGAGCGTTTGCCGGACATGTTTACCGGCAATCGCACCGCTTAACCTCCTGTTTCTTCTCGGTTTTCTTGTGCAGCGGCTCGCAACACGCGCGCAATTTCAAGCTGTGCTGGCCGGAAAAATCATTGCCCGCAGTTCCCATTTTGCGTTACATCAGTTGGCTGATGGCGTGAACCCGCTGTTTTCTGGTACAGGTGTATGGATGGGGGCGATGGTGCCCAAACGATGGGCCAAGCGAGCGGTGACGCGCAACGCTATCAAACGTCAGGTGTACACGATTACTGGCGAGCGGCATCCAGAATTCTCTCCAACTGCGCACCTGATACGTTTGCGCAGTGCGTATAACAAAACCTTTTTTATTAGTGGTTCGTCTGCAGCATTGAAGCAAGCAGTACGTGCCGAATTGCACGAGTTGCTGGATCAACTATCGAACGTCGCTTTGGCTAAGGAACGCAAATGAATTCAACCCCTTCCTGGGCTGCCGTTGGGCTGATGGGCGTTGTGAAAGCTTACCGCCTGCTCCTGAGTCCCTGGCTGGGCTCGGCTTGCCGGTTCGAGCCCACCTGTTCGATTTATTCCCTGGGCGCATTGCAGGCACACGGTGCCATGGCGGGCAGCTACCTTACACTCGCCCGGCTCGTTCGCTGCCACCCCTGGTGCGCTGGCGGACACGATCCGGTACCGGCACAAAAACCCCGGTTTTTCTCCCGGCTTATCGACATTCAATCTTCAAAGAAGTCTTCATGAACGACATTCGTCGCACGATTTTGTGGGTGATTTTTGGCTTTTCCATGGTGTTGCTCTGGGATCAATGGCAAGTACACAACGGTCAAAAGGCCACATTTTTCCCATCACCTGCAAAAACGGCGGTCAGCAGCGGTGCCAGCTCGACAGGTACGTCCAGCGTTCCCGCGGCGTTGCCCCGTGCACCTGACTCGGCAGCTTCCGGCGCCGTCCCATCGAGCACAAGCGGCCAAGCGGGCGCTCAGTTGCCTCCTACTGCCGCACCGCAAGCCAGCTCCAAGCGGGTTGCGGTGACGACCGATGTGCTGAGGTTGACCTTGGATACCGAAGGCGGCTCGGTGGTGCGCAGTGAGTTTGTCAAGCACACCGATATGGCCAGCAAGACGCAGAGCTTTGTTTTGCTGGATGAGAGTGCAAACCGTTTTTACGTGGCACAAACCGGCCTGATTGGCGGAAATTTCCCTAACCACAAAACAGCCATGTCGGTTAGCGAACAACTTCAGCTGGCTGATGGCAGCAATGAGCTGGTGGTGCGCTTCGAGTCGCCAGAATTGGGGGGCGTCAAGCTGGTGAAAACTTACACCCTGCGTCGTGGTGCTTACGACATTGGCGTGAAACACGAGGTGATCAACAACGGGGCGGTAGCGGTTTCGCCGCAGCTTTATTTGCAATTGGTACGCGACGGCAACAAGCCGCCAGGCGAATCATCGTTTTATTCGACGTTCACAGGCCCGGCGGTGTACACCGAGGCCAAAAAATTCCAGAAAGTGGAATTCAGCGACATCGAAAAAAACAAGGCAGAGTTCGAGAAACAGGCCAGTAATGGCTATGTGGCGGTGGTGCAGCATTACTTTGCGACAGCATGGCTGTTGGCGGACGGCGTGGCGCGCGACCTGTTTATGCGCAAGGTGGATACGAACATGTATGCAGCCGGCATGATTACCGCAGTTGGCACGGTGGAGCCCAAGACCAGCAAGATGGTCGAATCCAAGCTGTTTGCCGGACCGCAGGAAGAACAAATGCTGGAGACACTGGCACCCGGTCTGGAGCTGGTCAAAGACTACGGCTGGCTGACCATTCTTGCAAAGCCCTTGTATTGGTTGTTGGCGCAGCTGTTTGGCATTTTGGCTAACTGGGGCTGGGCGATCGTGGCGTTGGTGCTGCTGATCAAAATCGCGTTCTATTGGCTGAACGCCAAGGCTTACGCGAGCATGGCCAAAATGAAGGCGGTAAACCCCAAGGTGATGGAGATGCGCGAGCGCTTGAAGGACAAGCCGCAGGAAATGCAGCAGGAGATGATGCGGATTTACCGTGACGAAAAGGTCAATCCTCTGGGTGGCTGCCTGCCGATGCTGGTTCAAATCCCAGTGTTCATTGCTTTGTACTGGGTGCTGTTGTCCAGTGTGGAGATGCGCAATACGCCGTGGATTTTGTGGATCAACGATCTGTCATCGCCCGACCCGTACTTTGTGCTGCCTGTGATCATGACGCTGACGACAGTGATTCAAACCGCCTTGAACCCAACGCCGCCCGACCCGCTGCAGGCCAAGATGATGTGGTTCATGCCATTGGCTTTTTCGGTGATGTTTTTCTTCTTCCCCGCAGGCTTGGTGTTGTATTGGATTACCAACAACGTGTTGTCGATCGCACAGCAGTGGTTGATCAATACCCGGCTGGGTGTGCCGCCCGAGTTCAACCTGCCCAAATTCAGTTAACACCCTAGGCGCATACGGCGCCTTTCCTGTGCGCAACACCGGCGGCCCGACCGGGCTGGTTGCGTAGTCTTTCTGGCAAAAGCACCCATGTCCCGCAACTACCTGCCGATTGCTGCCATCGCGACTGCGCCCGGGCGCGGGGCGGTAGGCATCGTGCGGGTCTCAGGTCCAGACGTGCAGGTGGTGATTGCAGCGGTTTGCGGGCGCGACCTGCAACCCCGACACGCCACGTATCTGTCGTTTCTCGCCGCAGATGGCGGCGTGCTGGATCAGGGATTGGCCCTTTACTTCCCTGGACCACACTCCTACACCGGGGAAGACGTGCTGGAGTTGCAGGGGCATGGTGGCCCGGTGGTGATGCAGTTGCTGCTGGCGCGGTGTCTGCAAGCAGGTGCCAGCCTGGGCATACGCTTGGCGCGACCCGGGGAATTCAGTGAACGGGCGTTCTTGAATGACAAACTGGACCTGGCCCAGGCCGAGGCCGTGGCTGATCTGATCAACGCCAGCACCGAGGCAGCCGCGCGGGCCGCCAGTCGGTCGCTGGTGGGAGAGTTCTCAA
>JAYUXO010000478.1:0-6412 GCA_043753505.1 Comamonadaceae bacterium | reverse complement strand
GCCAGAACACCTGGGCAATCAGCGAGCTGTGGCTTTCCTGCAGGGTGAGCAATTCATCGCGAAAAGCTTTGTTGCAAGCAAAGATGTCCACGCCACCGGGTGGTACCTCGTGGACCACGTAGCGGCGGTACAGCGTCCAGAACAGGTCGGCTGACCAGCGCGACAGGGCCGGGTCACTGCGGGCGTTGCGCACGCCGAGTACCACATCGGCTTCATCGGCTTGCAGTGCAGCGGCCATTTGCAGCACCAGCTCGGGCGGCTCCTGCAGGTCGGCGGCCATCACGGCAAAGTGCCGACCCTGCCCGGCGTGTAGGCCTGCGCGGATGGCGGCAAACGAGCCGAAGTTGCGTGACAGCAGCACCAACTGCGATGCAAATCCGCACTGCGGCAGGCGTTCGCGCAAGATTTCGTAGCAGCGGTCTGGGCTGCCGTCGATCACGAACACGGCTTCAAAAGCCGTGCCCACCGATGTGTTCAGGCCCTCGATAGCGGCCAGCAAATCAGGCAGATTGGCTTCGTTTTTGTAGACGGGGATAACGAGGGAAAGCATGGGTTTGTTTTAGCGCAGATGTTTTGAACGCAAAGGACGCAGAGGTCGCAAAGGTTGAGCAAGAGCGCAGAGGAAAAACCAAAGGACGTTCAAACTCCTGGCTGATTTTTGCGTCCTTTGCGAAACCTCTGCGCCCTTTGCGTTCAAGAATGAACCCGTTTCAAGCTTCAAAAAAAATCGGAATCTAGGCCGAAAAAAATTCTCGCACCGCGCTGGCCACGCGCTGCTGGTCGGCCTGCGGCATGTTGGGGTAGCACGGCAGGCTGAGTGCCGTCTCGCAGGCATTTTCAGTCACGGGCAGCGAGACGCTGGTGTAGCGGTGCGCGTAAGCTTTCTGGTGGTGGTCGGCGACGGGGTAGTGCACATCGGTGGCAATGCCTTGTGCGTCCAGGTGGGCACGCAAGGCATTGCGCTGCACTGCATCGCGTTGCTGGGTGCGCATCACATACAGATGGGCCACAAAATCGTCACCCGTTGACACGGGTAGCGTCAGGGGCAGGCCCGCAAACCGCTCGGCATAAAACTGCGCAATGGCGCGACGTTGCGCGTTGGCAGCGTTCAGGTGCGGCAGCTTGTCGTTGAGCACCGCGGCTTGTATTTCGTCCAGGCGGCTGTTGCGCCCCATCGGCAGGTCGTTGCGGTATTTGCTGCTCCAGCCGTACTGGCGCAGTGAACGCACCGTGGCGGTCAAGGTGACGCTGTTGCTCACCACCGCGCCGCCATCGCCCAGAGCACCCAGGTTTTTGGTGGGGTAAAAACTGAAGCAGGCGATGTCGCCAAAGCTGCCGCAGCGCTGGCCGTCCACCGATTGACTGATTTGTGCACCGTGGCTTTGTGCACAGTCTTCAATCAGCGCAATGCCGTATTGACGGGCCAGCGCACTGATCTCTTCAATGGCCGCCAGTTGTCCGTACAAATGCGTGGCAATGATGGCTTGCGGCAAGACCAGCGCTTCGCCCAAGACTCGGGCCAGAGCGACGGGGCACATCGTGAGGCTGGCCGCGTCCACATCGACATACACCGGTTGCGCGCCCACCAGGTGCACAGCGGTGCTGCTGTAAAAACCGGCATTGGCCACCACCATTACGGTGCTGCCAGGGCCTGCGCCCACCGCATGCAAGGCCAACTCCAGCGCGTCGGTGCCATTGCCCAGGCTGACGCAGTGGTCCACACCGCAGTAAGCAGCAAAGTCGCGCTCGAAGGCTTTAACCTCGTCGCCCAGCACATACCAGTGGCGGGCCAGCACACGGGCGAACGCCGCTTGGGCATCAAATCCCTGGTGGATGGCCTGGGCGGAAAAGAAGGCAACGCGGTCTGTCATATTGATTTTTCTGGATGCTGGAAAAGATTGCCAAGAATACCGCGCTGGCGCTGTGCCAAGTGGCTGGCGCGGTCACGCATCAGACGCAGACGATTCCTGTATCCGCTGCACATGCGCCAGCAGCGAGCGCTTGGCCGCCGGCCACAGACGGGGCGGCGTGTCGCTGTAGGCCAGCGGTACCCAATCGTCTGCGGTGCTGTCAGGCAGGGCCTGCATGGCCGCGAGTACACGGGCCTCGCGTCTTTGGCGGTGGGCTTTCAAGTGGGCAATCACCGCGAGCGGGTGGGCCAGCACGTAGCCGTGGGCCGGCAGGATGTAGTCGATGTCGTGTTCTTCACAAGCTGCTGTCAGCACGTCCAACGACTCCAGGTAGTGCGTCATGTTGCCGTCGGGCGGGTCGATGATGGCGGTGCTGCCGTTCAGGATGTGGTCGCCACTGAACAGCAGACCATCTTCCAGCAGCAGCAGGCACAGGTGGTTGGCAGCATGGCCGGGGGTGTGGATGACTTGCAGGGTGTGTTTTTGTGCCAAATCGGGCTCTAGCCCTTGTGAAATAAGCTCAAGCAGCTCATTATTTTGTAGCGTTTTGTCGGGTGCGAACTGGCTGATGGCGCGTGCGGTGGGTGCTGACGGCAGGCCCAAAATGGGCGGGGGATGGCCGTGGCCGTGGGTACACAGCGCTTGCAAGGGCGCAGCACCGGGCGAATGGTCGGGGTGGGAATGCGTGCAGACGATGGCACGAATGTCGCCCGCCGCTGCGGCAAACAGGCGCTGAATGTGCCCCACGTCGTTTGGGCCGGGGTCGATCACGATGAAGCCACTGGCGGCGTCACCCACCAGGTAGCTGTTGGTGCCGGGGCCAGTCATCACGCCGGGGTTGGGTGCCGTCAGGCGCATGACATTTTTCAGCAGGCGTACGGGCGTGTGTGTTTGCCAATCCAGGTTGTGCACGATTTGCCCGTCGGGGCAGACCATGGCCAGCTCGCCGTAGGGCATTTCATGCTCCATGTAGCGCGCCTCCTGGCCGCCCAGCCAGCCCGCACGGGGGCAACTGGTCCACAAGGGTTGCTCGGTGGCGGCGCAGGCTTGCAACACGGCGTCTACATTGGCAAAGGCTTGCAGCCGCTGTAGCGTGCGGATGGTCGGAAAAATAATGAAAAAGCCGCCCGCTGCGTGTCGCGTCAGGGCCTCTGCCGGGCTCACCCACACGGGCTCGAACTGCTCGGCCTCGTCGGCCACGGGTGTCTGGCCCTCGGGCATGCGGGCGACCAGAAAGGGTACGTCGAAGCGGCGCGGCAAGTCGCGGTCGGTCACCCAGTGCGCCAGGTTGAACACGGCATGCGCTACCAGCTGGAGTTGGTATTGCTCGCACTGCGCAAAAAACGGCATTTGACGATCCAGCTGCGCCACCTGCACAGGCGGCACCGGGGAGCCATCGGCGCACACCGCCAGCAGCACGCCCAGCTCTTCAAAGCTCTCGCGTATGGCCGCAATGGCCTGCGTGAGCTGCACCTCGCCCTGCCCCGCTCGGCGCGTGGCCAGCGGGTGGGCCTGCGCGTCGGCAGCGTCAATACCGCCACCAGGGAAAACGTAGGCACCCGGGGCGAAGCTGGCGGTGGCCGAACGCCGCGTCATCAACACCTCAAAGCCGTGCTGTGCCCCAGCTACTGTGTCACGCAGCAGCAGCACGGTGGCCGCAGGACGGGTGGGGGCGGGGGTGCGTGGGGGGTGCAGGAGCTGGCTGGAGCGGGGCATGGAAAAGATTACAGCATGCAGGGCGGGCGTTCGGCATCTCGTTGCCCTCCCGGGGAGAAACATATCAGGCCCCTTTTCCTTTCGGGGAAAGAGCCCGACAGGTTCCACCAAAGGGGACCTGAGCCTACCAAATCTAAACAAAAACAGTCACCAGCCCCTATAAAACCTGCTCAACCAGCTATCAAATCAGGAGTAATCTGAGCTCAATCCCCCACCTTGATCTCCCCCATCCGCACCGTCTGCCCGCTGCCCGTCACGCGCACGGTGGTGTAGCTGTCTTTCCAGGCTGGCGTGCCAAAGCCGGTGGAGATGCGCAGCATCAGGGTGGTGCCTTCGCTGAGCACTTGCTGGCGGTGGCTGTGAAAACGTGCGGTGACCTGGTAGGGGCCGGGTGCAGCGGTTTTTAAAGAGAACTCCTCGGGCCCGTACCCGCCAGTCGCGTCGGGCGACATATTGCCGCCCTGGTGCGTGGCGCGGCGGCTATACGAAGCCTGGTCGCCCAGCGGGTCGGCTACGTACAAGTCCACATCGGTGTCGTCAGTGTCCCAAGCCAGGGTGATGCGCAGCGCGAGCGGCAAATTCCGGCGCAGGCGGGTATCGACCGCGTCCAGATTCACCACGCCAAAACCACGTGCCTGTGATACGGCAGCCACGGCATTCAACTCGGTCAACGCAATCAGGTTGATGCCCGGAAAACGGCTGTTCCAGGGACGCGCTGCCACTTCCCACAAGTTGTTCACGGCCTCCTGCGACTGCCCGGTTTCGGCTTGTGCCAGACCCAGGTCGCGCCACGACTGCGGCTCGTTGGGTGCCAGCATCCGGATGCGCTCAAACACGGCAGTGGCCAGCGCGGCTTGCCCACTTTGCATCAGGCGGTAGGCGTACAGGCGCAGCAGTTGGCGGTTTTCCAGATTCATACCGGCCAGGTTGGACAGCACGCGCAAGCCCAACGCGTCCAGCTTGCGGTCAAAAAATACGCTGGCAGCATCCATATAGAACGAGCTGCTCTGCGCGTTGGCCAGGCGCTCGTCCAGATAGATGGTGTACAGCTGCGCGGTGTCGGCTTGGCGCAGGCGCTGGGCATAGGGCGCGTCGGGGCGCCAGGCTTGCAGGGTGACTTGCGACGTCGGCTCTGCGGCTGGTGTGGTGGCTGGTGAAGCGGGCCCGGCTGATTTGTCGGCGAGAAAATTAGCTGGGGCTGCCGCCATCGCGGGTGCGCGTGCTCGAGCTTCAGCCGATGGTGCAAAAGGGCTCGGCGCTGGAGCCGCTGCAGGCAAACTGGGTGCCGGGCGCACGGACATTTGGGGCACCCCGTTTTTCAGCATTTCTGCCCGATCTGCCCGATCTGCCCGATCTGTCATTTGCCCCTGCCCCACCACCCCAAGCTCCGACTGGTTGCGTTTGTCTTGCACCTGCGGGGGCTTGGTTTTGGGAAACTCAGTGCCCCACCAGGTCTGGCGAGCTTGAAACTGCGCGACCACACGCTCGATGTGCTGGCTGCGGCTGGCAGTGTCCTGCGTGCGCTTGAGGACAAGCAGGCGTGCCACCTCGGCGGCCAGCTCGGGCGGTGCGGGCAGCTCGTAGCGCGCGTAGTCGGCAGCCTCTTCCAGCACGATCAGCGAGCTGTTGGGGCCCACCAGGCCAAACTCGGCAGCCAGGCGTTCCAGCGCCGTCTTGTTCAGCACTGGCTCCAGAGCCAACTGGGCGCTGCGCCATACCGCCCATTGCTGCGCGGGCACTGCCGAAGCAGTGTGAGATGGCATGGCCGACGATTTGACGGGAATGCGAATCGTCTGCGTGCGCCCGCTGGGGTGGCTTAAATTCACCTCAACGTCGCCAGCCTTGTCGGGCAGCATTCCCGCCACTGAAAAGCGACCGTCCACCACGCGGGCCGACGCGGCCAGCAATTGCTCAGCCGCCAGGCTGCGCAATTGGCTAATGCGCCAGCCGTGGCTGCGCAGCTGCACCAGCGCGGCAGCGTTGTCGGCGGCCAGCAGGTCGATGTGCGCCCCGCCGGTGCGCTCGGCCAGGGCGCGCAGGCGGGGCGCGTCAACGGCCAGGTGGGCGCTGATGGCCATCACCGGCGCGGCATGCGTGTAAGGCAGCGAGCGCTTGCCGTCGGTGGGCAAGCCGTCGGTGACCAGCAGGGTCAGGTCGGCATTGGCTGGAATCTGCAGGCTGTCAAAGTTGCTGGAACCGTCCAGCGGCTCGGCGCGCAGGGCGTCTTGCAGGGCGTTCCAGTTTCCATTGCCAACCGTGAAAGTTTTTGCAGGTTCCACCGTATTTCGCACCACGATCAGGCTGACCGTGGTGGGCTGGCGCAGGGTGGCGAAATACGCGTCCAGCAGGCTCAGGGTTTTGGCCAGGTTGTGCGCGCGCAGGGCACCCGAGGCGTCCCACACCAGGGCGATGTGTTGGGGCTGGGGGCGCAGCACGGCCTGGTCTTGAAACGGCACATGCGCCAGAAAGTAGGTTTTGCCTGCCCACTGGCCGGTGGTGGACACCGTGGTTTTCTGCACACTGCCGGGCACTTGCAGCTGCAACCAATCGCTGCGACCTTGTTCGGCCAGCCAGTTGCTGCGTGCAAGCCGCACCGTGGTCACCGCGTCACCCTCGCTGGTTTTGACCACGCCATCGGGTGCGCGCAGCACGCGGGTGGCAGCGGCATTCGCCCCGATGGCGCGCACCTCCAGGCTGAGCGCCTCGACAGCAGACGAAAACATCAGCGGCACCTGCAGCACCGCTGTGCCATCGGCCTGGGGCCGCAGCGCCTGCGTGATGTTGAG
>JAYUXO010000477.1:0-2570 GCA_043753505.1 Comamonadaceae bacterium | reverse complement strand
GTAATGGCCGCCGTCAGGGTGGTCTTGCCGTGGTCAACGTGGCCAATAGTGCCCACGTTAACGTGTGGCTTGGTACGCTCAAATTTTCCTTTTGCCATTTCTCAATTCTCCAAAGAGCAGTGCCCGTGTAAAGGTTTAAGGTTTGCATCACATCGCGAATCCTTGCGCACGGGTACGCATGGGCGTGTGATCACAGACCGGGAAATAGAATCTTTAATAGCTTTTGCAGCCAGGCTGCACTATCTGAGTTTTGTTGACCCGCTTACTTGGCGCGCGCCGCGACGATGGCTTCAGCCACATTTCGAGGGGCTTCGGTGTAGTGTTTGAATTCCATGGTGTATGTCGCGCGACCTTGCGACATAGAGCGCAGGGTCGTGGAGTAGCCGAACATTTCAGACAAAGGAACTTCTGCTTTGATGGCTTTACCGCCACCCACCATATCTTCCATCCCCTGCACCATACCGCGACGGCTGGACAAATCGCCCATTACGTTGCCCGCATAGTCTTCAGGCGTTTCTACTTCTACCGACATCATGGGCTCCAGGATCACTGGTCCAGCTTTGCGGCAGCCTTCTTTAAAGCCAAAAATTGCCGCCATCTTGAATGCCAATTCATTAGAGTCCACATCGTGGTACGAACCGAAATGCAAGGTCACCTTAACGTCAACCACCGGGTAATTGGCCAATACGCCTTGAGTCACGGCTTCCATAATGCCCTTTTCGACCGCCGGAATATATTCGCGTGGCACCACGCCACCCTTGATGGCGTCCACAAACTCGATGCCTTTACCCATTTCATTGGGCTCAATCTTGAGTACCACATGACCGTATTGACCTTTACCGCCAGACTGACGAACAAACTTGCCTTCTGCGTCTTCCACCGTCTTGCGAATGGTTTCGCGGTAAGACACTTGTGGCTTGCCGACGTTAGCCTCCACGCCAAACTCTCGCTTCATGCGGTCAACAATAATTTCCAAGTGCAACTCGCCCATACCGGCGATGATGGTCTGGCCTGACTCTTCGTCTGTGCGAACGCGGAACGACGGGTCTTCTTGCGCCAGCCGGTTCAAAGCAATGCCCATCTTTTCCTGGTCTGCCTTTGTCTTGGGCTCTACCGCCTGCGCAATCACCGGCTCGGGGAACACCATACGCTCCAGAGTTACTTGATGCTCTGGATCACACAAGGTCTCACCGGTGATAATGTCCTTCAGGCCGATACAGGCAGCGATATCGCCTGCGCGAATTTCATCCACCGGTTCACGGACGTTTGCATGCATTTGCACAATGCGACCAATGCGCTCTTTCTTGCCCTTAATCGGGTTGTAGACGCTGTCGCCAGATTTCAGCACGCCTGAGTAAACACGCACAAACGTCAGCTGACCGACAAAGGGATCCGTCATTAGCTTGAAGGCCAGTGCAGAAAACTTTTCACTGTCATCTGCTTTGCGAGTAGTTGGCTGATCGTTTTCGTCAATGCACGGAACGGGTGGAATATCTACCGGGCTTGGCATGTATTCGATCACCGCGTCAAGCATGGCTTGCACGCCTTTGTTCTTGAACGCAGAGCCGCACAACATTGGTTGAATTTCACAGGCGATTGCGCGTTGACGAATAGCGGCCTTGATTTCAAGCTCGGTTAGCTCAACGCCTTCCAAGTACTTGTTCATCAAATCTTCCGATGCTTCGGCAGCAGCCTCAACAAGCTTTTCGCGGAATTCGTTGGCTTTATCAACCAACTCTGGCGGAATTTCACCGTAAGTAAACGTAACACCTTTGTCGGCCTCGCTCCACAGAATGGACTTCATTTTGACCAGGTCCACAACGCCAGCAAAGCCTTCTTCGGCACCAATGGGAATCTGCAATGGCACCGGATTGGCTTTCAGGCGCAACTTCATCTGGTCGTAGACCTTGAAGAAATTTGCACCTGTACGGTCCATTTTGTTGACGAACGCCAATCGTGGCACTTTGTACTTGTTAGCCTGACGCCATACAGTTTCCGACTGGGGTTGCACCCCTCCGACGGCGCAATACACCATACATGCGCCATCCAGCACGCGCATGGAACGCTCGACTTCAATGGTGAAGTCCACGTGGCCAGGTGTGTCAATGATATTAATGCGGTGCTCGTTAAAAGTCTTGCCCATGCCAGACCAGAAACAGGTCGTGGCGGCCGACGTGATCGTGATGCCACGCTCCTGCTCCTGCTCCATCCAGTCCATCGTGGCCGCTCCGTCGTGCACCTCACCGATTTTGTGATTTACACCTGTATAAAACAACACACGCTCTGTGGTGGTGGTTTTGCCAGCGTCGATGTGGGCCGAGATACCGATGTTGCGATAGCGCTCGATGGGGGTCTTGCGGGACATAAATTACTCTCCGTGATGGGCCACAAGCTCGTCACCCACAGCGGGTGGCATGAGCTTGGCCGGCCAAATAGATGGGGTCTGTGTTTAGAAACGGAAGTGGCTGAAAGCCTTGTTGGCTTCGGCCATGCGGTGAACCTCGTCACGTCTTTTCATGGCGCCGCCACGGCCTTCGGTTGCTTCCATCAGCTCATTGGCCAGACGAAGA
>JAYUXO010000476.1:0-15635 GCA_043753505.1 Comamonadaceae bacterium | reverse complement strand
GCGGTTAAGTCATAGACGACCGCGCTTTCCACTTGCTGGGTCACGATGTCGGGATATACGACAGTTCCGCAGTCAACCGCACAAACGACGCGGTGTACGCGGGGCTTGCCGTCGACTAACGAGACTTGAGCCACTTGAGCCACTTGAGCCACGATGGACCCAAACGATTGGTGCGGTGTCTGCCGGTGCGCGTGACTTTCCGGCAGCTTGTGCCACCAACCAGCCTTTTCAGCGCCTAAGTTCAGCACCGTCAGGTAGCGCGGTGCTTGCTCCAGCAACTCCCTGCGAAAGCGAAGCGGATCCTGGTTGGCGGCCAGTGCCAATTCATCCAGAAAGCTCATCGTAAAGAACGCGTTGTGCGAGTGCTCGAGTGACCGCCAAAAGCCCATGAGAACACCCACCCGCGTGGTCACGTGCTGCATGCGCTGATGGGTAAAGTTGTATGGCAGGTCAAACAGCCCTTCAGCCGTGGTTTTGTCCGGCGACTCCACAGGCTCTGCCAACATGGGCAGGCCACGCTCGAACCAACGCGGCTTAATAGCGTCGCGTGCAGGCTTGATGCACAGGCTGTTGATGCTGCCTTTGCCGTCCACCACAGCGCGCAGGCGCGCTACATGCATCGGGCGGTAAAAGTCGTGGGTGGCGTCTTCTTCACAAGGCCACGCCAGTTGCACCGGTTCGCCACCGCAGTCCATGGCCACCCGCACGGCTTGGGCGACGTAGTCAGATTCCAGGCGACGCCCAAAACCTCCCCCTAGCAATGTCACGTGGACTGTCACGTCAGCCAGCCCCACGACCGCCACGTGCGCGGCCACAGCCCGGGCCATGCCGGGTACCTGCGTGGACACCCACACCTGAACCTTGCCGTCTTTGACTTGCCCCGTGCAGTTCATGGGCTCCATCGTCGCGTGCACAAAATAGCGCGCGCTGTACCAGGCCTCGACCGTTTGCCCGGCTGCCTCAGTCGCTGCCACATCGCCCTTTGTATGGGACGCCGTCCCCGAACCAGTTTTCACGGCGTCCTCCAGTTGTTTGACAACCATTCGCGTATTCAGCACACCCAGCAGACGCTGCTGCCACAGTTTGCGCACCTTGTTTGGCATGTCAGTAGGTTTTGCACACAACCGCAAAACCAGCAGTTGATCCGGCATAGCTCTGCAACGGCAACAAACGCTCCACGCCGGGCAAAGCCATAGCGGCGCTCGAATCCATCTCGCCTGGCGAGCCGCCCAACATCAGACATAGCCTAGCAACGACAAAGCGCATGCCAGGCGGACGCTCATCCATCCCAAACTGCGCCGTGCCGTTCACCTTGGCAGGCACGTCCAAGCGGGGCTTGCTTTGACCCATCACGTTCCACTGCTCACGGGGCTTGAGCACGACACTGCCTGGCGGCGTCGCGGCAGCCGACTTGACCAACTGGCCATATGGCGCCGATTTGCCCGATGGGTGAGACACCACACCTTCGTTGACCACCCATTCGGAAACCGGCAATTGCCATTGCAGCGAAGCCGCAACCAACAGCTGCGCACGCGCAGTCGCCGCTGCCATGCGCAGTACCTCCCAGGTGTCAGACACGCTGCTGGAGTCGTCGTTAGCGTTTACGCCCAACTCCCGCGCCATCTTGCCCACCATCCACTAGCCAACTTTCACTTTCAGCAGCAGCTCAGACCTTTCCGTCTCGCTCGGGCGAAACGGCAGACTGGCCACAAACATAGCCACGTTGCCGTATCGCGTGTCCGTGCCGCCTGCTGAATCCGCACACTACTCAAAGGTACGTCCAGCTCTTCAGCCACAAAAAGGCAGCGCGGTGTGTACGCCCTGCCCCATTTCACTGCGCGGCATGACCAGCACCACGGTGCCGTCGGCAGCAATCTTGATCCAGCCGTCCAGCGCCGCACCGTCTTGAACATTTCCACCCACGGGCAGCATCAACTCACCACATCCCAAGTGCGGCGATTCATACTGCTTTACCAGCTAAGCCCTTGCCATTACTGCTGAAAGCGCTATGAATAGCGGAGCGAACCCGTTGACACGTACCGCAACGGCAGATGTTGGTGATGGCTGCGTCAATATCGGCGTCCGTGGGTTTCGGTGTTTTTCAAGCAAGGCTGCAGCTGCCATGAGCATGCCGCCCTGGCAGTACCCGCATTGCGGCACCTGACGCGCAATCCAGGCTGACTGCAGCGCATGCGGTTTGTCGGGCGTTCCCAGACTTTCGATGGTTTGAATGCTTTTGCCCACCACGGTGTACGCCGGTATGACGCACGAACGATCCGCGTGTCCATGAATTCGAACCGTGCAGGCACCGCAGACGGCCACACCGCAGCCATGTTTGGTGCCAGTCATGTTCAGCACATCGCGCGGCACCCACAGCAGCGGCATGGCGGGATCGGCATCGGCTGCCATGCTTTTTCCATTGATCTGTAAATCCCAAGTTCTTCGGTGTCATGGAGCCTGCACACTATAGACACGCCCAGCGACTTCATCCGTTCGCATTTCTTCTAACAAACCCTCCCAAACCCCCGCTTCATGGCACTTATCACCCTTTTAAATGCACAACTGGCCTTCGGCCACGTAGCCCTGCTCGACCACGCCGACTTTTCCCTCGAATCTAACGAACGCGTGGGCCTGATTGGCCGCAACGGCGCGGGCAAATCGTCCATGCTGAAAATTTTGGGCGGCATGGAACATCCAGACGACGGCATGCTGCAAATGCAGCAAAACACACGCATTGCCTATGTGGCACAAGAGCCGACTTTAGATCCTGATGCTACTGTTTTCATAGCTGTTCGAGCAGGATTAGCAAGGGTAATTGACCTGATTGACCAGTATTCCCACGGCGAGGGCGACCTGGACGCCATGCAGAGCGAGATCGAGCTGCAAGACGGCTGGAACTGGGAACAGCGCGTGGGCGAGACCCTGCAACGCCTGCATTTAGAACCCGACGCGCTGATCGGCAGCCTTTCAGGTGGCACCAAAAAACGCGTGGCCCTGGCGCAGGCCCTGGTCACCCAGCCCGACGTGTTGCTGCTCGATGAGCCCACCAACCACCTCGATCTGGACTCGATTGACTGGCTGGAAGGTCTTCTGGTCGATTTCAAGGGCAGCATTATCACCATCACCCACGACCGCTCGTTTCTGGACCGCGTCGCCACCCGCATCGTGGAGCTGGACCGTGGCCGCTTGCTCAGCTACCCCGGCAACTTTGCCGCTTACCTGTTGCAAAAAGAAGAGCAGATGGCGCAAGAAGCAGTCATCAACGCCCGGGCCGACAAGCTGCTGGCGCAGGAAGAAATCTGGATTCGTAAAGGCGTAGAAGCCCGCCGCACGCGCGCCACCGCCCGAATCAACCGCCTGCAAGAGCTGCGCGGCTCACGCGAGGCAAGGCGTGATGCGTTGGGCCGCGTGCAGCTGGACGTGTCCCAGGGCGACCGCAGCGGAAAAATCGTGGCGGAGATGACGGAAATCAGCAAATCGTTTGGCGAGGGCGATAGCGCGAAACACATCGTGCGCAACTTCACCGCCACCATCCTGCGTGGCGACAAAGTGGGCCTGTTAGGCCCCAACGGCGCGGGCAAAACCACCTTGCTCAAACTTATCCTGGGCGAGCTGGCCGCCGATAGCGGAAAAATTCGCCAGGGTGCCAACCTGCAAGTGGCCTACTTTGACCAGATGCGCCAGGGCATCAACCTGGACGCCACGCTGGAAGACTTCATCAGCCCCGGCAGCGAGTGGATTGAAATTGGCAACCAGCGCAAACACGTCAAAAGCTACCTGGCCGACTTTCTCTTCTCCCCCGCCCGCGCCAACTCCCCTGTGCGCAGTTTGAGCGGCGGCGAGCGCAACCGCCTGTTCCTGGCTCGCCTGTTCGCCCGCCCCGCCAACGTGCTGGTGCTGGACGAGCCCACGAATGACCTGGACATCGACACCCTGGAGTTGCTGGAAGACTTGCTGCAAAACTACGACGGCACCGTGTTTCTGGTCAGCCACGACCGCACCTTCCTGGACAACGTGGTCACCAGCACCATTGCCTACGAGGGCAACGCCCACTGGCGCGAATACGAAGGCGGCGTGCAGGACTGGTTGATTCAAAGCCAACGGGCCAGAGCCATTGCCACGGCTGCGGGCAAGAGCGCCTCAAACATTGCAGCCCCAGCAGCAGGTGCCAAAACCTCAGACATTGAAAATTCAAGGCAAATCGGCCACCAACCCAATGAAACACTGCTCAAGCAGCTATCAAAAAAGAAGCTAAGTTATAGAGATCAACGCGAACTCGACGCCCTACCCGAGCGCATCAAAGCCCTGGAGGCCGAGCAATCCACCCTGCGCGCCGAACTGGCCGACGGCAGCCTGTATGTCGCCGACCCCAAACGCGCAGTTCACCTGCAAACCCGGGATGTGCAGATTGACGAAGAGCTGATGGGGTGCCTGGAACGGTGGGAGGCCTTGTCTTGAAAATGAGCAGCTACCCGGTGGGTTAAATGTGTTTCAAAGATGGTCGAAACGTGGTTTCGTATAAACTGCAAAACCTGATTTAACGCTAACCCGGAGTTACTCCCATGCTGCAAACGAATGGTGTGCGCACCCCCTCTCACGCAGGCTTTTTCGAAACAGTTCCAGAAGACTTCATGCAGTTTGGTCAAGGCGCCTCATTCGATGCCAAGCGCGTTCCAACTGTTTTGGGTCTCAAAAAGGAAGACGTGTCCCGCCTTGCATCTGTGTCAGTTAAATCGGTGCGATATGACGACGCGATTCCGCTGCAGGTTCGCGAACGCCTCGAAGAAATCGCCAGCACCATCAATATGGTGGCCACTGCGTTTGACGGCGACGTGGACAAAACAACCAGTTGGTTTTTAGCCCGCAACCCCATGCTGGGCGACATCTCACCACGCGACATGATTCGCCTCGGTCGCTTTGAGCGACTTCGCAAATTCATCATCAACGCGATGTCTGAGCGCACAGCAAACCGCCCAACGGCCCCAGCCTGATCAAACATCACTCGTGCCGAGCCGTAAACCGCTCATTCCCAGCAAAGGCGCAAACACGTCGAACGATGAACGCGGCGTTCGTGAACTCGAGCAGTTCACCCAGGCATCGCTGAATCAGTGGAAAGCTGCTTCACTTGACATTGACGAGTTGCAGGATGTGTTGTTTTTCGGTGTGGAGCCGGAGCGCCGCCGGCTACGCCCCCAGCTTGTTGAAGCACTTCAAACCGTCACGCCGACATCCTTGAAACTGGAGCGATGGGTCAGGGTCGTTACTTATCAACACAGCTTGAATCCACTGTCGTGTGCAGGGAGTTTGCAGGCGGTTGGTGGTCGATTCAATGCGGGCGCTGAACTGGACTCCGATACGCTCAAGCCCTGGCCCGCGCTGTACTTGGCAGAAAATTTCGAAACTGCTTTTCGTGAAAAATTTCAGATGGCAAGTGATGTCTTGACAGACGGCTTGACGCCTCAGGAATTGGCACTAGGGCAAGGGGTGAGCCACTCCAGCTTGTTTGTAAAGGGGCAGTTATCCCAGGTGTTCGACATCACTTCAGAAAAGTCTTTGGATTCTGTTGCCAAAGTTCTCAAGCGCATCAAATTGCCCGCGAAAGCTACGCAGCTTCGCACCAAACTGCGAATGTCGGCGAGCAGCGTATTCATGGCGCAAACGAGCAAGCAAATTCACCACGCCGTTCTGGCCGCCAACTGGCGCGTGCTGCCCATTCAGTTCGGCTTACCCTCACCCAGCCAGCTCCTGACCGAGCTGATACGGACTGCTGGATACGAGGCCATTCTTTACGCGTCAACCAAGGGGCCCGGTAAGTGTCTGGCCGTTTTTCCTGATTTGCTTGTTGACCACTCTTTTGTTGAGTTGATCCACCCGCCGCCAACAGCCGTCAAACACAAGCGGCTCGATGCCGAATCTGCGGCAGAACTCGAAGGCTGGGAGTCCGTTGCCAAACAGCTCAGGAATCGATGATCTGCGGGCAGGGTGCCGCGAGCTTTGACATTTCAAACCAATACACCTTCCAGCCCCCGTCAAATCTGCTCAAACAGCTATAAAAAACGTAGCAAATGTTTCACTGCCTTTGCTTCAAACTTGGCTGAGCGATGCAGCTACACCACCCGAATTTTTTGCACCAGCGCTGTGGTGGAGTAGCCCGCTACAAATGGGATGACCAATGCGCGGCCACCAAAACTTTCGACTACCTGGGTTTCGGGCAACCGGGTCATGTCGTAATCGCCGCCCTTGACGAAGATGTCGGGCCTGATCTGGGTTATCAGTTGCAGCGGCGTGTCTTCATCAAACCAGGTCGCCAGGCTCACTGACTCCAGGGCGGCAATCAATTCAGCCCGGTCTTGCTGGTTGTTCAGGGGGCGGTCAGGCCCTTTGCCCAGGCGGCGAGCCGAGGCGTCTGTGTTGAGCGCCACCACCAAGCTGCCGCCTAGCGCGCGCGCCTGCGCCAGGTAGGTAGCGTGGCCCCGGTGCAGCACGTCGAACACGCCGTTGGTGAACACCACAGGTCGCTGCAACTGCTCCAGTCGCTGCGCCAACTCGGGCGCAGTGGCGAGTTTGTTCAGGAAATTGGGCGTTGACATCAAAAGCAGGGACAGGACGCAAAACTCGCAGAAATTACGCAGAACACGCAAAAGAACACACGGAAATTTCTGGTTTCATGCTCGGATATTTTTTACCGCTGCTGTGACTTCTGCGTAACTTCGGCGGATTCTGCGTCCTTGAATTCTGAATCCTGAACCCGATTGTTCAGGCCGTCGCAGTCCCAGGCGCTGGGTTGCTGACCAGCGTGGCTGCCAGTTCTTTGCGGTAGCGGTTCAGCTCCTGCACGGTGGAAAAGCTGCGATCCATCAGGAGGCTCAGGTTGTGCAGGATGCGTTCGACCACTTTGGTTTCCCACACCGCATCGAACTTGATTTGCGTATCCAGCCAGACTTCCAGCCACTCGGGGTTGGGCAGGCGGCTTTGGATGGTGTCGCGTGGGAACAGGGCTTTGTTCACATGCAGGTTGGTCGGGTGCAACGCCCGTGCTGTGCGGCGGGCGCTGGCCATGAGCACGCCCACTTTGGTGAACGCGGCTTTGGCTTCGTTGCCAAAGTTGTTGATGGCACGCTTCATGTAGCGCAGGTAAGCGCCACCATGGCGCGCTTCATCCTGGCTGAGCGTGGTGTAAATGTGCTTGATGACCGGCTCGGTATGCCACTCGCTGGCACGGCGGTACCAGTGGTTCAAACGGATCTCGCCGCAAAAATGCAACATCAAGGTTTCCAGGGGGGGTGCGGGCTCAAACTCGAAGCGCACATCGTGCAGCTCCTTTTCGGTGGGTGCCAGGTCGGGCCGGAAGCGGCGCAGGTACTCCATCAAAACCAGTGAATGCTTTTGCTCTTCAAAAAACCAGATGGACATGAAGGCCGAAAAATCGCTGTCGTCTTTGTTATCACGCAAAAACATTTCGGTGGCAGGCAGGGCGCTCCACTCGGTGATGGCGTTCATCTTGATGGTCTGGGCCTGCTCGTCGGTCAGTTTGGACGGTTCAAAAGAGTCCCAGGGGATGTCTTTGTCCATGTCCCAGCGGACAGATTCGAGTTGTTTAAACAGTTCGGGGTAGAGCATTTAAGGCTTTCAGAGCTGAGCGAATTTTATGCGGAGCGTGTGACAGATGAGAAGTACTGTCATTTACGAGGTCATGAGGAGTCATGGGTCATCATGTTGAACCCATTTCAGGAGATTGCGCGTATGTCCACTATGAACACAAGCACTTTGACCCTTGCTACCTGGCTCACCCTGACGTGTGCAGCGCCGGTTGTTGCCCAAACCAGTGCTGCCCCACCTGCCTCTGCCAACTGCCCGGCGGTGCTCAACCACAGCTTTCCCCGCTTACAGGATGAAAAACCGCAGTCGCTTTGTCAATACAGCGGTAAGGTGGCACTGGTGGTGAACACCGCCAGTTTTTGTGGCTTCTCGGGCCAATATGAAGGGCTGGAGGCGCTCAACAAAAAATACAAAGACCAGGGCTTGGTGGTGTTGGGCTTTCCGTCCAACGACTTTGAGCAGGAAAAAGGCAGCAACAAAGACATTGCAGCTTTTTGCGAAAGCACGTTCGGTGTGAAATTCCCGATGTTTGGCCAAAGCTCAGTCAAAGGCGACAAGGCCAATCCACTGTTTCGCCAGCTTGCTGCCAAAGAAGGCGCGCCTAAATGGAACTTCCACAAGTACCTGATCGGCCGCGACGGCACGGTGGTGGACAGCTACAGCGCCATGACCGCGCCCACCGATCGCTCACTGGTCAAAGAAATTGAAAAACAGTTGGCACGCAAGTAGTTTGATCTTCATGTTGTTAACGCCCGCCTAATTGACTCCGTATTGCCAGATGAAAACGATGCGGTCATAATTCGACTTAATAGTTTTCACATCGATTTTTAATTTTCACCACCCGATGTTCACAAAAATTTACTGCTTTGTCCCCCCCCAGTCGGGGAACCGGTTGGAAATAACAGTGCTCAATCCAGACGTCCTGCGAAGGACACGGGTTAACAGGTTCTTGCTGCGAAGCCTTCTGGGTAAAAACCCGGTTGCAATCCCGAGGCGGATCTTCTCCTCCTCCCTCCCTCCCTTCTTCCCCTCGGGGCGCTTCGCAGCATTTTTATTTACACCCCTGCCGGGGCTGGCCACATGAAGTTGGCCATTGTTGGATCCGGCATTTCTGGCTTGGCGGTGGTCCATACGCTGGCCGGTCTTGCCGACATCACACTGTTTGAAGCGGGTGATTACTTTGGCGGACACACCCATACCGTTGACGTCACGCTGCCCAATTCTCAGGGCACCCCCACCACGCACGCTGTGGACACCGGTTTTCTGGTTTTCAACGAGCGCACTTACCCCAACCTCATCAATTTATTTGAGCAATTGGGCGTGGTCACGGCCAAATCAGACATGTCGTTTTCAGTCAAGGTGCCGGCGCTTGGTGACGACGCTGAACTGGAGTGGAGCGGTTGCAACCTGAACACCGTGTTTGCCCAGCGCGCAAATCTGTTTAAACCCCGCTTTTGGCGCATGCTGGCTGATTTGGTGCGTTTTAACGGTTTGGCCACAGGCTTGGTTAACGCAGGAAAAGACAGCGAATTGATGCAGCCGCTGGGCGACTTTCTGGCCCGGCACCGCTTCAGCCAGGAGTTTCGCGACTGGTATTTTCTGCCCATGATCGGCTGCATCTGGAGCTGCCCGACGGACCAGATGTTGCAATTTCCCGTCGGCACGCTCGTGCGGTTTTGTCACAACCACGGCCTGATTCAAGTGACCAATCGCCCGCAGTGGTGGACGGTGGCCGGTGGAGCTCGAAATTACGTGGAAAAAATTGTCGCCAAGATAGCCGATGCGCGACTGAACACCCCCGTGCAAATGGTGGAGCGCGATGCGCAAGGGGTGCGCGTGATCACACAAGGCCGCGCAGAACGCTTCGATAAACTGGTGCTGGCCACGCACAGTGACCAAGCGTTGGCGCTGCTACGCGACCCCAGCGCACTCGAGCGCGAAACATTGGGCGCTATCCGATACCAGCCCAATCGCGCGGTATTGCATACAGACACATCGGTGTTGCCACGGCGTCAAGCCGCCTGGGCGGCGTGGAATTACGAGCGTCCGGCGACTACCTCCCGCGACGAGCGTCCGGCGACCACCTCCCGCGACGAGCGCATGCCGATGCAAAGCGAATCCGCGCAGGTCTGCCTTCACTACCTGCTTAACCGCCTGCAACCCCTGCCGTGGGTGCAGCCCATCATCGTGTCGCTGAACCCGGTCAGCCCGATTGCACCCGCCAAAATCATTGATGAATACAGCTATGCCCACCCGGTGTTTGACCTGCCCGCGGCCCAGGCGCAAAAGCAGTTGCCACAACTACAGGGTCAACAACACACTTACTTTTGTGGTGCCTGGACAGGCTATGGTTTTCACGAAGACGGCCTGAAATCGGGGCTTGCGGTGGCCCGTCATTTGCTGGTTGATCCTGCGGGGGCGTCGGCATGAAGCTGGTCGCCACGCCGCAAATCGGCACAGGCCAGGTGCGCCACACCCGGCTGCGACCGGTGCGCAACGCGTTTGTGTATCCCACATACTTTTTGCTGTTGCCTATGCGTGCCATGCGCATGAGTGGCAGCGGCGAGCTGGCGCGCAACCACCGTGCGCCTCTGAGCTTTTACGACTGCGACCACGGCGATGGCGGTGTCGACAGCCTGGCCTGGCTTGATGAGTTGCTGTGCTCCGAAGGCATCACCGACGCCACCGGCGAAATCTGGTTGCACTGTTACCCGCGCGTGCTGGGTCACACCTTCAAACCGGTAAGTTTTTGGTATTGCCATGCGGCGGACGACAGCTTGCGCGCAGTGGTGGTGGAGGTGAACAACACGTTTGGCCAACGGCATTGCTATTTGTTGGACAAACCCGGATTCGGCCCGGAGGTCACCGCCACCAAGGTGTTTCACGTCTCGCCGTTTTGCAACATTGAAGGTCAGTACCGCTTCCGTTTCATGTTCGACGCTGCCAGAACCCGCACCCTGGCCCGCATTGACTATGACGACAACGCCGGCGCACTGTTACAGACCAGCGTCAGCGGCACCTTAGAGGCCGTCAACCGCGCCAGCCTGCGCAAAGCCTTGTTCATGCACCCCTTGATGACACTGGGGGTGGTCATGCGGATTCACTGGCAAGCCGTGCGCCTGTTCGCCAAGCGCGTTAAATTTTTCAAACAACCTCCTGCACCTGACCGATTTGTGACGCGATGAACTTAACCACTGCCTCCAATGGCTCGCCCTTTGCCATGCCGTCCGATGCGCCGGCGGCGGCGCGCACCACCATCAAGTTGCTGCAAAACCTGCAGGTCGGCTCGCTCACCGTGCAAATGCCGGACGGCACGACCACCCGCTTTGGCAAAGAGGCTCCACACGACATTCCGCATGCCACGCTGCACTTGCGCAGCTGGGAGGTGTGCGCCGCAGCACTGAAGTCGGGTGATATTGGCTTTGCCGAAACCTACATTGATGGCCAGTGGAGCACGCCGAATCTGGTGGAGCTGCTACAGGTTTTTATAGCCAATCAGGCAGCGGTGGACGGGATTATTTTCGGCTCCTGGCTGGGCCGCCTGGCTTACCGCATTCGCCAGCTTTTGAACCGCAACACCAAATCGGGCAGCAGCAAAAACATCCGCGCGCACTACGACCTGGGCAATGCGTTTTACGAACTGTGGCTGGACGACACGATGAACTATTCGTCGGCGTTATTTGAGGGCGATCTGAACCGTTCGATAGCCGAAGCACAAAACGCCAAAGTTCATCGGGCACTGCGCATGGCAGGCGTGCAACCCGGCAACCGGGTGCTGGAAATTGGCTGCGGCTGGGGCGCGCTGGCGCAAATGGCCACCACGGAATTTGACGCGCACCTGGTGGGTGTGACGCTTAGCCACGAGCAGCTGGCCTGGGCACAGGCGCGCATGACCAAAGCGCAGACCGCACAGCAAACAGACCTGCGCTTACAGGACTACCGCGACATCAAAGACGGCCCCTTTGATGCGATTTGCTCGATCGAAATGGTGGAAGCTGTGGGCCGCGAGTATTGGCCCGATTATTTTGAAAGTGTGGCCCGCCTGCTCAAACCCGGCGGCCGCGCTTGTATTCAAAGCATCGTGATCGCCGACGACGCGTTCGATCGCTATGTGAACACCACCGATTTCATTCGCCAGTACATCTTCCCGGGCGGCTGCCTGCCGTGCCCACGTGAGTTCAAGCTGGCCGCGAGAAATGCGGGTTTGGTATTGATTGATGAATTTGCATTCGGTGCGGACTACGCCGAGACGCTCAAGCGATGGCGAGAGCAGTTTCTAGCGGAGAAAGCGCGCGTGCTGGCGCTTCAATTTGACGAGCGGTTTGTGCGGTTGTGGGAGTTTTACCTGGCCTATTGCGAAGCCGCATTTGCCAAGCAAAACATCGATGTGGTTCAGTACACCCTACAAAAGGAACGCGTATGACGAAGTACAAGATCACTGTCAAAAGCATAGCTGTCCGAGCAATAAGCATATGGGCTATCTGCTCATTTAGCCTATACGGTAGCGCCTGGGCGCAGGCGTCCACTTATGAGAACGAGCGCGCCGACGCAGTGCGCTTCGGACTGCAGCCGGGTAACGCCAAGCCCGAGGTGCTGGCGCAGCTTCCGGCGGCCAATTTTTCGGGAAAAGGCCTGTTGCGATTTCTGGGCTTTGATGTTTACAACGCCAGCCTGTGGGTCACGCCTCCTTTCAAATACAGCGAACTGGGCCAGCACGCGGTTGCACTGGAGCTGGAATACCTGCGCAAATTCAGGCGGCAGGAAATTGCCCGGGTGTCGCTGGAGCAAATGCGCCTGAGCGGTGGATTCAGCGCCGAGCAGGGTCAGCAGTGGCAAACCGCATTGGCCAACACGCTTCCCGACGTCAAGCCGGGTGACCGCCTGTTGGGTGTTTACAAACCTGGCGCGTCCGTGCTGTTTGCGTTGAATGGCCAGGTCATCGGCGAAATTACCGATGCGCAATTTGCCAAGCTGTTTTTTGACATCTGGTTAGGCCCCAAAAGCAGCTCGCCCAAGTTACGCGAACAATTGCTGGCAGGCGCGCCGCGTTGATGGCAGACATGGCTGTCGCACAACTGCCGTTTCCAGATTCAATGCCATGACCGCGCTTGCCTTCAGCCACAAAAATAGCCTGCTGTACGGCTTGCTGGGACTGCCGCTGGCGTTTGTGGCGCTACCGCTGTATGTCATTTTGCCCAACCACTACGCCCGCGAATTTGGTGTGTCACTGGCCACGCTGGGTGCCGTGTTGCTGGGTGCACGGCTGTTTGACGCTTTTATCGACCCGCTGCTCGGCCGCTGGACGGACCACCTGTTTGCCCGCTCCAGCCGGGCCGTGCTGATGGTATGCGCGGTGGCGGCGCTGTTACTGGCAATTGGTTTCAGCCTGCTGTTTTTTCCGCCTACGCGCGACCCCTTGCTGCTGGTGGCCTGGGCCACGGCGGCGCTGGTGTTCACTTATGCGGCCTACAGCTTGCTGAGCGTGGCGCATCAATCGTGGGGCGCGATGCTGGGCGGCGACGAGGCGCAGCGCAGCCGCATCGTGTCGTGGCGCGAGGCGCTGGGGCTGGTGGGCGTGTTGATGGCTTCGGTGTTACCGGTGGCGGTGGGCTTGCCGGCGACCACCGCTGTGTTTTGCGTGGTGCTGCTGATCGGCTGGCTGGCCTGGCGCCAATCGGTGCCACCGGTGGCCAAATCCACCGTCACGTCGCCTGCCACCGACATCTGGCTGCCCTGGCGTCGCCCCGAATTTCGCCGCCTGCTGGCCGTGTTTGTGTTCAATGGCATTGCCAGTGCCATTCCCGCCACGCTGGTACTGTTTTTTGTGCAAGACCGCTTGCAGACACCGCAAAGTATGGAACCCGCATTCCTGGGCAGCTACTTTTTATTTGCTGCGCTTTCAATTCCGCTGTGGCTGTGGGTGGTGAAGGCCATCGGCCTGGCGCGCACCTGGCTCCTGGGCATGGTGCTGTCGATTTTGGTGTTCATCTGGGCTACTCAACTAGGCACCGGCGACGTGTGGCCATTCATTGTCGTTTGTGCGCTGTCGGGCATTGCGCTGGGCACAGACCTGGCCCTGCCGGGTGCCATGCTGGCTGGTTTGATCGACAAAGCAGGCGACCGCGGTCAATCCGAAGGTGCTTACTTTGGCTGGTGGAATTTCGCCATCAAACTCAATCTGGCGCTGGCAGCTGGCCTGGCCCTGCCGCTGCTGGGCGTGTTTGGCTACAGCCCTGGCGCACGCAACGAATCGGCGCTGTTGGCGTTGACCATCGCCTACTGCGTGTTGCCCTGCATCCTGAAAGCCGTGGCGGGCGGGTTGCTGTACGCCACGGTGATCCGACCCACACATTCACATCCCTTGATAAAGGCCACCCCATGAAACGCCGCTTCCTACTTACCGCCAGCGCGGCCACTGTTTTAGGCGGCTGCGCCACGCAAACCATTGACGATTACGCCACTGAAAAGCCGGTGCTCGACCTGCGTGAATACTTCAACGGCATCGTGGATGCCTGGGGCGTGTTTACCGACCGTTCGGGCAAGGTGGTGCGCCGCTTCACCGTGGTGATGACCTGCACCTGGACCGGAGAAGACGGTGTGCTGGACGAAAATTTCACCTATTCCGACGGCGAGAAGCAGCGCCGCATCTGGAAGCTCAAGCGCTTCGCTGACGGCCGCTACACCGGCACGGCAGACGACGTGGTGGGCACCGCCACCGGCCAGGCCAAAGGCAATGCGTTTTATTGGACTTACACCCTGTCACTGCCGGTAGACGGCAAGGTCTACGAGGTGCGCTTTGACGACTGGATGTACCTGATGGACAGCAAAGTGCTGCTGAACAAAGCGGTGATGAGCAAGTTTGGCTTCACGCTGGGGGAAGTGACCTTGTCCTTCACGAAACGATGAACCCTGCACAGGTCGAAAAATCAGTGAAAACCGCTTTCAGACCTGATAAAAAAAGCTCAAACAGCTATAAAAAATATAGCAATCCTGGCTTGTTTTCGGCTTTCAACCCCAAGCTGGTGGAATGGAAAAACAAGTCTGTCTGGATCGTGGGTGCCTCCACTGGCATCGGTCGGTCCACGGCCAGCGCGCTACATGCCGCCGGAGCACACGTGTACGTGTCAGCCCGCAACGCGCAGGCGCTGGATGCGTTTGTGGCCGAGCATCCCGGTTCCGTGGCGCTGCCGCTGGACACGGTGCATCTGCCCGCCATGAAAGCTGCCGCTGTGCAGATTGCAGCGGCAGCGCCGCTGGACTTGATGATGTATTGCGCCGGTTACTACCGCGAACTGCGCGCCACCGAGTTCGACCTGGCGGAAATGCTCAAACACGAGCAAGTCAATTACGTGGGCGCACTGCACGCGCTGGACGCCGTGTTGCCCGGCATGCTGGCCCGCGGTACCGGTCACATCAGCCTGATCAGCAGCGTGGCCGGTTTTCGTGGCCTGCCCAAAAGTCTGGCTTACGGGCCCACCAAGGCCGCGCTCATTAACTTGGCTGAAACTTTGTACGTGGACTTACAGGTCGCAGGCATCGGTGTGAGCCTGGTCAATCCCGGCTTTGTGGAAACCCCACTCACGGCACAAAACGACTTTGAAATGCCGGGATTGATTACGTCGGAACAAGCAGCCAAAGAAATTTTGAATGGCTGGGCCGACGGTGAGTTTGAAATTCACTTCCCCCGCAAATTTACCCGCTGGATGAAATTGCTGCGTCTGCTTCCCTACCGCGCCTACTTCCCGGCCATCAAGAAATTCACGGGTCTATGAGTCAAGCGGATGCAGCGCAAAACATCGCACAGTTTTTTGAAACCCTGTTGCCGCAAAGCCTGACCCGGCTGGGCGATATCTACACCCCCGACGCTTACTTCAAAGACCCGTTCAACGAGGTCGCTGGCGAGGCCGCCATCCGCCAGATTTTTCAACACATGTATGTGGTGCTCGAGGCTCCGCGTTTTGTGGTCACCGGCCAAGTAGGGCTGGGCGACGAGTGCTTTCTGGTCTGGGACTTCATGTTTTTCTTCAAGGGAAAAA
>JAYUXO010000475.1:0-2572 GCA_043753505.1 Comamonadaceae bacterium | reverse complement strand
CAAACAAGCCTGCCCACGCGACCAGCGTGGGGCGGATCTGTCAGTCTCGGTGGCGGGCGAGTGCGCTGCGCAGCCTACATGGCCACGCTGAGCGCAGTGCGCCTTGAGCCAACGATCAGAGCGTTCTACAAACGCTTGCGTGCAGCGGGCAAACCGGCCAAGGTGGCGCTGGTGGCGTGCATGCATAAGTTGCTGACGATCATCAATGCAGTGATCAAGTCGGGCAGGCCTTGGCAGCCCAACTATGGTTGTGCACAGGTTGCTAAAACTTGAAAAATAATTCAAAACAGGTTGACTTTGAACACAGTTGCTCTCCCGCAAGCGGGAGAGGGAGCAAAGACAGGATTTACAGCCAACCTTGCTCGATCAGCCCCAGGTTGGCCATCCGCAAACGGGCGGGGGAGCAAACAAGGGATTTGCCCTTGCTGTAGTGCTTGGCGGCGGGCCAATTGCTGATCGCATGCGTGCCAGCCAAGAAAAGACAAGCCAAGAAAGGGCTTACCCCCTCTCCAGCACGCGAAGCGGAGGCTTTGCCTTCAGGGGCTGAAGAGAGCGAGGGGTGAGGGGTGCCGCGGTCAGCACTGCACGGCTTGTCTGAGGTCTGGAACCCGTCGGAAACTCTTTTTGAATGTCACCCGGTTATCAGTTGATAGTCGCTCCTTTTTTTATAGCTGCTTGAGCAGTATTTACGAGGGCTGCATGCTGTTTTTGATTGAATTAATTGAATCAAGGCGCTACTCAGCTGCGCTCAGCAATTGCTTGACGGGCGGGACTGTCGGTTGGGGCATGCACGTGTTGACATTTGCCTGCTGGCTCTGGGGGTGTCGTGGGGTTTGGCATGTGGACCACCAGCTCACGTGGCAACCTTCCCCCAAAGGCGGCCCGAGTCAGGCACGCGTTGCGACGCAAGATGGACTTTGGGGTGTGGATGAATGTCCAGGTGCCTTTGCCATACTCAGCGCCACGCTCCCACTACACCTTTAACCCATGCAACTTCAAGACATTCTCTACAGCCAAGGCTTTGGCACGCGGCGTGTGTGCGCGGGTCTCATTCAACAGGGTTTTGTGTCTGTAGCCCAGGAGAATGTTGCTCAAGCAGCTACTGAATTTGTAGCAGATGGCCTGCAGTTTTCAGTGAAGGGCGTGGTCTGGCCTTACCACGAGAAAGCGTATGTGATGCTGCACAAGCCTGCGGGTACGGAGTGCTCGCACAAGGCGTCTACCTGGCCCAGCATCTACACCCTGCTACCCGCGCCGCTGCGCCAGCGGCCCCAAAAAGGCGCGGTGCAGGGGGTGCAGGCGGTGGGGCGTCTGGACCAGGACACCACAGGGCTGCTGCTGTTGACGGACGACGGCACCTTCATTCACCGCATGAGCTCGCCGCGCCATCATGTGCCCAAGGTGTACGAGGTCACCACCAAGCACCCGTTGGACGATGTGCAGGTGAACAAACTGCTGGCCGGTGTGGTGCTGGACGATGACCCCAAGCCTGTGCGCGCTGCCGCCTGCGAACGAGTGGCCCTGCATCACCTGCGCCTGACCTTGACGGACGGCAAATACCACCAGGTCAAGCGCATGCTGGCCGCGGTGGGCAACCGGGTGGAAGAGGCGGCGGGCTTGCACCGCTCGCAGATTGGTGGCCTGGTGCTGCCGGCTGATCTGGCCCCGGGGCAGTGGCGTTGGCTCAACGCGCGCGACTTGACTGCCGTACAAGACAAGACCCCCTTGATTCACAGCGTAGCTGTTGCAGGAGCCATCGCACCATGAGCCCAACCCCAACCCCAACCCCAACCCCGGCACCGGCACCGGCACCGGCACCGCCGCCGACACCTGATACGCATCACAACTGGGACGAAGAACTGGCTCAGGTGCTGGCCCGCATGCATGCGGGTGGTGGCCACGCAGGTCTGGCGCAGCGCTCCGATGTGCTGGGGCTGACCGGCCTGCAGGCCTTGCACGCCCAATTGGCTGGCCGCCTGCCCTACTCACACATTGCGCAGACCATGGACTTTGCCCTGCTGCAGGTGGAGTTTGGCAAAGCAGTGTTTCAGGGCACACCGCAAACCAGGCACTTGAACCCCATGGGCACGGTGCACGGCGGCTGGTATGCCACCCTGCTGGACTCGGCTGTGGGCTGCGCCGTGCAGACCACCATGCCGGTTGGACGCGGTTACACCACGGCCGAGTTGAGCGTGAACATCGTGCGCGGTGCGTCCCTGGCCGGCGGACCCCTGCGCGCCATTGGCACCGTGATACATGCAGGCCGCCAACTGGCCACAGCCGAAGGCCGCATCGTGGGGGCCGATGGCAAGTTGTACGCACACGCCACCACCACCTGCCTGGTGTTCGAACTGCCAGTGGTTTCCGAAAATACAGGCGCTTGACATGCAGGTGCCTTGCCCCACCAGGGATGGAAGCTTGGGAAGGTTGGGAAGGTTGGGAGCTAAAACAGCCACCCACCCCTTTATTTATTGCTCAAGCAGCTATCAAAAAAGTAGCTGAAAACGGTCAGGAAACGATGTACGCTGCCGCCCCTGTCGACAGCAGCGTCCCATCAGCCCCGAAAAACTCC
>JAYUXO010000474.1:0-2573 GCA_043753505.1 Comamonadaceae bacterium | reverse complement strand
CAGCGCAATCAGGGTGCCGGCCGCGATCAGATTCAATGCCCAACACCAGGCCAACGGGCTGGCCCACCAACCCAGGCCGCGCCGCTGAAGGCGCTGGGCTTCGAGCTTCCAGGCATTGACGAAATTCCCGGCCACCGTACGCGGCAGGAACCGCCACAGGCTCTCGCCGGGGCGGGCGCTCGCCGGGTCGTCCCAGGTGGCCGCCCGCAGGTGGTGGCCGCGGTAGTGCTCCACCATGAAGTGGCTGTAATTCACGCTGGCCATCAGCACCCAGGCCAACGCACGGTCAATGCGGCTCTTGCTGTGGCCCAGCTCGTGCGCAAACGTAATGCCCTGCCCGCCAGTGACGAAACCCACCGCAAACGCCAGGCCCAGCACCGTCCACCAGTCGCTTTCGGCAGTGTGCATGGCAGCCCAGGCACCTGCGGCAATCAAGCCAATTTGCAGCGGTACATACAAACGCAACAGCCAGACGAAGTAGGGCTTTTGCGCACTGGGGCCGGGCGAACGCTTGGCGCCCGGTAAAAAAGAATCAACCGCCGCCACCAGCAGCCACACGGCCAGCGCCCATGCCGCCGCAACGCTGGGGTTCGTGAGTACGTTGAGCAGCGTCAAGGCGGGGAGCAGCAGCACCAGCAAAAAGCGCGCATCGGACAGGCGAAGGGTTTGGTTCATCAGACAATTGGACTCAACAAGCTTTCAGGCGTCAATCCGGGTATGTCAGTCGGGAATTGTTTTGTATCAATTTGCGACGGGGATGACAATAAACTCGTTTTTTCATTCCGTTCATTTCAAATTGGATTCAGCCAGTGACCTTGCTTGGCCGTGCCGCCCTTTGCGTTTTTTTGATTCGGCTTTATTTGCTGTGCCTGTGCGTTGTGGCGGCACCCACTGCGGCATTGGCGCAAAAAAGCCCAGGAGCCAACACAGCGCTGGTGGTGTTGACCGATCAAACGTCTGCATACCCGTTGTCGGGTCGCAGCGAATTCTGGATAGACCCGACGGGCCAAGCCAGCGTCAACGATGTTGACACGCAACAAAACTCCCTGGGTTTTGCGCTGCGTAGCGATAAGGCGGAGCTGCTGCACGGCAGAGCGCTGTGGATCCGCTTTGCGGTGCGCAGTGACCGGTTGGCCAACACCCGTTGGTTCCTGGAAATGCCGCTGGCAGGCGTCGACCAGGTCACGTTGCACCACCGCAACGCCGCCGGTCAGTGGCAAGCCCAATCGGCTGGCGACCGGTTGCCGCAGGCGCAATGGCCGCAAGCCGGGCGCTACCCGGTTTTCCAGCTGCAGGATGACCCGCAGCTGACCACGTACCTGGTGCAGGTGCGGCATGCGCGGGTGCCGTTTTCCGGCAGGTTGCAAATCGTCAGCCAGACCCACTTGATCACTCAGCACGAGACCGAGCAGTTCTACCTGGGTGCCTACTTTGGATTGGCTGTGCTGGTGGTGCTGGTAGCAGCGGTCACCGCGTTGTTCAACCGCGACCTCGGATTTGGCAGCTACGCCTGTTACGTGGCCGCTCTGGCCGGTGCACAAGCCGCCTTCACCGGCATTGCACCCCAGCATGTGTGGCCGCACCTGCCGACTGTGGGCAATGGGGCGGTGTTTTTTCTGCCCGTGCTGGCGGCGGCGATGGGCCTGTGGTTTGTACGGACTGTCACCACGCCCCGGCAGTTTTCACCATTGCTGGACCACGGCGTGATGCTGCTGGCCGGTGCATTGGTATTGGCCGGGCTGGTGGACATGTTTTTTCCGACCCAAACCAGCTTTGCCGTTGTGAACAACCTCATCCTGGCCGCCATCGCCGCGTTGCTGGCCGTGATCGTGCTGACCCTGCGCGAGGGCGATCTGAATGCCCGCTGGGTGGCGCTGGGTTTCTTGCCAATTCTGGTGGCCACCCTGTTTCCGGTGCTGCGCAATTTTGGCTTGATTGCGTCGGGCTTTTTCACGGAATATGGGTTGATCCTCGGTTCGGCGATTGAAATGCCCATCCTGTTTATCGGCCTGCAGCGCCGCCTGAACCAACGCAGCGAAGCCCAGGGTAGGGCCCGCGCGCTGTCGCAGACCGACCCGTTAACCGGCCTGGTGCAGCGGCGCGTGTTCTACCACCGCCTGAAAGGCTCACTGATGCGCGCCAAGCGCTACAACCACAGTTGCGCGTTGTTGGTGGTGGGAGTGGCGAACCACAGCGGCCTGTTGCGCGAACGGGGCCGTGAGGCAGCAGAAAAAGCGCTGGTATTGGCCGCCTCGCAGCTGCGCAGCCTGGTGCGCGATGTCGACACCGCAGCGCGGGTAGGCGACCAGCAGTTTGCGCTGCTGATCGAAGGGCCGACATCGCTGCAGCGCGCCCAGGATCTGGCAACCCGTGCGGTGGCGCGTGGCCTGCAACCCTCCGACCTACTGCCGGGCGGCACGGTCCTCAAGTTTCATGTTGCCCTGGCGGTACTGCCCGCGGGCTGGCAAGCCCAGCCCTCCGCGCTGTTGAGCCGATTTCTGGATGAATTGCAGGCTATGGAGCCCGACGCGCGCAAGGCCATACGGGTGGTCACGCTGAGCGGATGACAAATG
>JAYUXO010000473.1:0-6428 GCA_043753505.1 Comamonadaceae bacterium | reverse complement strand
CAATGAACTCGCGCTCCGCCGCCTTACCGATGCTGCCGGTTTCCACTACGGCAACAAACAGGTGTAGCGAGGTGATGTCCAACCGACGTGTGAGGTTGCGCAGCGCTGCAGGGTCAGCGTTGACATTGAGCAGCTCCAACCGGGGACGCTTGGGAGGCACGATCGTAGAGGGCACGACAGAAATCAAGAGGAGTTTGTTGAGTAAGCCATCATATGAAGCGATGGCTCATGCATTTTGTTCGATTTAAAAGCCGTAGTCATCGTTTTTACAGATGGGTGACTTCGCCGATGGGCACTGGATGCAAAGTAGTTTGCGCGTGTAATGCCGCCACAACAAACCCGAAACCGACTGGAGACAAGCATGCCGACTTCTCGCCCACCAATGTCCCGCCGACGCGCATTGCAGCTAACTGCCGCCAGCACTGCCGCCCTGGCCGCACCCTGGGTACGCGCGCAAAACTTCCCTGATCGACCGATCACACTCATCGTGCCTGCGCCACCCGGCGGCACCGCCGACATTTCCGCCCGCGCCCTCCAGGAGCCACTGGGCAAGGCGCTAGGCCAGTCCATCGTGGTCGACAACAAAGGCGGGGGAAACGGCGCAGTCGCCTCCATGGCACTCATCAATGCCAAACCCGATGGTCACACCTTGTTGATGGCGTACTCAGGCTTTCACTGCATGAGCCCGCATCTGGTCAAGCTGCCATATGACCCGCTCAAAGACCTGCAGGCCATTTGCAATGTGTATTCGGCGCCGCAGCTGATGGTGGTGCGCTCCAGTCTGGAGCAGATCAAAACCGCACAAGACCTGATTGCCTACGCGAAAGCCAACCCTGGCAAGCTGAATTACGGCTCCTCGGGCAATGGTTCGGTGCAGCACATTGCCACCGAGCTATTCAAGCAACTGACCGGCACCTTCATGACGCACATCCCGTATCGGGGCACAGGCCCCACGGTACAAGACTTGCTGACGGGCGCCATTGACCTGACCGCCACCACCGCTCCCCCGTTGATTCCGCACATTCAAAGCGGCAAATTCCGCCCGCTGCTGGTGGCGGGACGCAAGCGGCTGTCCACGCTACCCAATGTGCCGACTGCTGCTGAAGTGGGCATTAAAAACTTTGAGGTGGAAGCCTGGTTTGCGCTCTTCACCCACGCGCAAACGCCCAAAAGCGCAGTAGATCGCGTGGCGCAAGAGGTGCAGAAAATCATGTCGACCACCGCGTTTCGTGAACGGGCGGCCAGCCAGGGTGCGGAAGCCGCTTATCTGGACCCGTTGCAAATGAGTGCTTACGCCAGCATTGAATATTCGCGCTGGGGCAAAGTGATCAAGTCAGCAGGTATCAAGGCCGATTAAGGCGATTTAGGGCGACAACAAGCTCCCGACCATGTCAAATCTGCTCAAGCAGCTATAAAATAAATAGCATGTTGACAATGAAGACGACCACAAAAAACCCGCCCGGTGCAAACGAGGCGGGTTTTTTCAGTGCGGTCGGGCCTATCGCTGCGCCAGTGGTTTCACATCACGATGCACAGAGCCGGAGAACAACTGGCGCGGACGTCCGATTTTGTATTCCGGGTCGGCGATCATTTCGTTGAGTTGCGCAATCCAGCCGACAGTGCGGGCCAACGCAAAGATGGCAGTGAAAAGACTGACTGGAATGCCAATGGCTCGCTGCACGATGCCGGAGTAAAAGTCCACGTTGGGGTACAGCTTGCGGGAGACAAAATATTCGTCTTCCAGTGCTATTTTTTCTAGTGCCATGGCCAGCTTGAAGAGCGGGTCGTTTTGTAAACCGAGTTCTTGCAGCACTTCTTTGCAGGTTTCCTGCATCAGCTTGGCGCGAGGGTCATAATTTTTGTACACGCGATGACCAAAGCCCATCAACTTGATGCCGGAGTTTTTGTCTTTGACCTGCTTGATGAACTCACCAATTTTCTCGATGCCGCCGTTGCGCTGAATCTCTTCCAGCATATTCAGCGCCGCTTCATTGGCACCGCCGTGCGCGGGGCCCCACAGGCAAGCCACGCCCGCAGCAATCGCAGCAAACGGGTTGGTACCGGAGCTGCCGCACAGACGCACGGTGGAGGTAGAGGCGTTTTGCTCGTGGTCGGCGTGCAGAATGAAAATGCGGTCGAGTGCGCGCTCGATCACCGGGCTCACGTGGTACGGCTCGCAAGGCGTGGCAAACATCATGTGCATGAAGTTGCCGGCGTAGCTCAGGTCGTTCTTGGGGTACATGTAAGGCTGGCCTGCACTGTACTTGTAGGCCATGGCCACCAGCGTGGGCATTTTGGCAATCAGGCGGATTGCGGCAATTTCGCGGTGCTCGGCGTTGTTGATGTCGGTGCTGTCGTGGTAGAAGGCCGATAAAGCGCCCACCAGACCAGTCATGATGGCCATGGGGTGGGCATCGCGGCGAAAGCCACGCAGGAAAAACTGCATCTGCTCATTGACCATGGTGTGCATGGTCACGGTGCGGGTGAATTTGGCTTTCTGGTCCGTGTTGGGCAAGTCACCATAGAGCAGCAGGTGACAGGTTTCCATGTAGTCGCAGCCGGCGGCCAGTTGCTCGATGGGGTAGCCGCGATACAGCAGCTCGCCCTTATCGCCGTCGATATAGGTAATCGAAGACTGCGTGGCGGCAGTGGACAGGAAACCGGGGTCATAGGTGAACATGCCGGTCTGCGCATAAAGCTTGCGGATGTCAATCACATCCGGGCCCACGCTGCCCTTGTACACGGGCAGCTCAACGCTGGGGCTGCCGTCAGAGAACGACAGGGTGGCTTTGTTGTCGGCAAGTTTCATGGGAAGCGTCCTTGTTTTGTTTTTCAGGAAATTGCTATTTTCGGACCTTGAAGCATACCGAGCACCTGTTGCACTTGCGGTGTGGCCATGTCACCTTCGGGCGGGCGTCGCTGCAGCAACAAATCCAGCAGATCGTTGTCAGACAGATCCATCAGCACATTCAAGCCATTGGCCTGACCCACGGTCAGCGTGGATTCATATTGCTTAAAGAAGCGCTCGATGAATAAATCGTTTTCCAGTAAACCCCGGCGGCAACGCCATCTGAGTTTGCTTAAAGCGCGTTCACCGAGCTTGGGATCCACTTCGGCACGTTCGTCGAGCAGCTCCTCAGACATCATCACACCGCGCGGCGAACCATCAGTTCTTTGATCTTGCCAATCGCCTTGGTGGGGTTCAGCCCCTTCGGGCACACGTCCACACAATTCATGATGGTGTGACAGCGAAACAGCCGGTAGGGGTCTTCCAGGTTGTCAAGCCGGTCGGCGGTGGCTTCGTCTCGGCTGTCGGCAATGAAGCGGTAGGCCTGCAGCAGGCCGGCCGGGCCAACAAATTTGTCGGGATTCCACCAGAAGCTGGGGCAGGCCGTGGAACATGACGCACAAAGAATGCATTCGTACAAACCGTTCAATTCGTCGCGCTCCTCGGGCGACTGCAAACGCTCTTTTTCAGGCGGCACGTTGTCGTTGACCAGGTAGGGCTTGATCGAGTTGTACTGCTTGAAAAATTGCGTCATGTCCACGATCAAGTCGCGGATCACGGGCAAGCCGGGCAAAGGTTTTAGCGTGATCACACCGGGAAGGGTGCGCATATTGGTCAAGCAAGCAAGACCGTTCTTACCGTTGATGTTCATCGCATCCGATCCGCACACACCCTCGCGGCACGAACGCCGGAAAGTGATGGTGGGGTCTTGCGCCTTGAGCTTCATCAGCACATCCAGCAGCATGCGCTCGTTGCCGTCGACCTCAACTTCGATGGTCTGCATGTACGGCTTGGCATCTTTTTCGGGGTCGTAACGGTAAATTTTGAAGGTGCGTTTTTCCATGATGTTCTCCAGCGTCTATTCAGTTGAGGACAGGGCTTACCGCTAGCCTACGGCTGGGGTCCGTCCCGCAAATTTTCAAAAGGTTCTGATCTTCAACGGCACCGACTCCACAGTCAGCGGCTTCATTTGCACCGGTTTGTAATCCATGCGATTGCCTTCCTTGAACCACAGGCTGTGTTTGTGCCATTCAGTGTCGTTTCGCCCGTTCGGGTGCTCGGGGGTGTCGCCGTAATCGTCAACCGAATGCGCACCTCGGCTTTCCTTGCGTGCTGCTGCAGATTCGATGGTGGCCTGGGCGCTCTCTATCAGGTTCTCCACCTCCAAGGCCTCAATCCGGGCGGTATTGAAGACTTTTGATTTGTCTTTCAAACCAATTGCATCTACACGACTGCGCAGCGCAGCTATTTTTGCAACACCCTCGTCCAGGCTGGCCTGGGTGCGGAACACGCCCGCGTGTTGCTGCATGGTGGAGCGAATGTCGTTGGCAACGTCTTGCGCGTACTCGCCGTCGGTGGCGCTGTCCAGGCGGTTCAGACGCTCAAGGCTGCGGTCAGCGGCATCGTCTGGCATGGGCTTGTGCAGCTTGTTTTTCTCGTTGAACTCCACGATGTGATTGCCTGCTGCACGGCCAAACACCAGCAAATCGAGCAGCGAGTTAGTACCCAAACGGTTAGCACCGTGTACGCTGACGCAGGCACATTCGCCCACCGCGTACAGGCCATTGACGATGGCGCTGTGCTGATCGCCTTTGGGCACCACCACCTGGCCGTGGATGTTGGTCGGAATGCCACCCATCTGGTAGTGAATAGTGGGCACCACGGGAATCGGTTCTTTGGTGATGTCCACGTTGGCGAAATTCACGCCAATTTCATAGACTGAAGGCAAGCGTTTGTGGATGGTTTCCGCGCCCAGGTGATCCAGCTTGAGTAACACATAGTCTTTGTTAGGGCCGCAACCCCGACCTTCCTTAATTTCCTGGTCCATGCAACGCGAGATGAAATCGCGCGGAGCCAGGTCTTTCAGGGTGGGGGCGTAACGCTCCATGAAACGCTCGCCATTGCCGTTGATCAAAATAGCACCCTCGCCCCGGCAGCCTTCAGTGAGCAACACGCCAGCACCCGCCACACCGGTGGGGTGGAATTGCCAGAACTCCATGTCTTCCATCGGAATGCCCGCGCGGGCCGTCATACCCGGGCCATCGCCGGTGTTGATGAAAGCGTTGGTCGATGCCGCAAAAATGCGCCCTGCCCCACCCGTAGCCAGCAACGTGGTTTTGGCTTCCAGAATGTGCAGATCGCCGGTTTCCATCTCCATGGCCACCACGCCGAGCACGTCACCCGCAGCGTCGCGCACCAAATCCAGTGCCATCCACTCCACAAAAAAGTTGGTGCGCTCTTTCACGTTTTGCTGGTACAGCGTATGCAGCATGGCATGACCGGTGCGGTCAGCCGCCGCGCAGGCGCGCTGGACTGGTTTCTCGCCGTAGTTGGCGGTGTGGCCGCCAAACGGACGTTGGTAAATCGTGCCATCGGGGTTGCGGTCGAACGGCATGCCCATGTGCTCCAGGTCGTACACCACCTTGGGGGCTTCGCGGCACATGAATTCAATCGCGTCCTGGTCGCCCAGCCAGTCGCTGCCCTTGACGGTGTCGTAGAAATGGTAGTGCCAGTTGTCTTCCGACATATTGCCCAGGCTTGCCCCAATGCCGCCCTGAGCCGCAACCGTGTGCGAGCGGGTGGGAAAAACTTTGGACAAAACCGCCACGTTCAAACCGGCTCGGGCCAGCTGCAAGGAGGCGCGCATACCGGAGCCCCCCGCGCCAACGATGACGACATCAAACTTGCGCTTGGCGGTGTTTGCTTTTAAGTAAGTCATGGCTCACAGCCTCCAGAGAACTTGAACACCCCAACCGGCGCAGCCCACCAGCCACACCATGGTGAAAACCTGTAGCAGCAAGCGCAGCCAGACGGTTGACGTGACGTAGTCCATCCAGATGTCACGCATGCCCACCCAGATGTGCCAGGCCATGGCCACAATGACCGAAAACGTCAGCACCTTCATCCACTGCGCCGAGAAAATGCCGGCCCATTTGTCGTAGCCCATAGGGCCTTTGCTGAGCAGCACTTGCCCCAACAGCACAAGTGTAAAAAGAGCCATCAGACCAGCGGTCACACGCTGACTCAGCCAGTCTTTGAGCCCGTAGTGCGCACCGACCACAATGCGTTTAGTCCCGTAATTCACTGCCATATATTTTTCCTTGCCTTTTCAGTACAAACCAAACAACTTGGCACCTAGGGCCAGTGCCAGCACCACGCTGCTCACCAGTGTCACCAGGGCCGAGGTTTTGCCAAATTCTTTGCTCACCGCCTCATGGTGCGTATCCATCCACAGATGGCGCAAACCGGCAATGAAGTGGTGCAAAAAGGCCCAGATCAGCGCCAGCGCAAACAGCTTGATGAACCAGCCGGGCGCAAAGCCCACACCGACGTTGAACACCGCTTTGAACTTGGCAAACGAAATTTCAGAGGAAATTGATTTGTCAAACATCCAGATCACGAACGGCAGCAGCACGAACAT
>JAYUXO010000472.1:0-6429 GCA_043753505.1 Comamonadaceae bacterium | reverse complement strand
CCAGCCGCAGCACCTGCGCGTCGGGGCCCACAGCGTTGAAATCGTCCAGCAAAATGCGCACCCGCACGCCCCGCTGCGCCGCCGCACGCAGCCGTTGTAAAAGAGCTTCCGTGCTGGGGTCTGCGTGAATGGCGTAGTACTGCAGGTCCAGACTGCGCTGGGCTGCGTCGATCAGGGCCATGCGCGCTGCATATGCCTGGTCAACCCTGTCCAGCAATGAAAAACCGGATTCGCTTGTGACCCGCTTGGCTGCTCGTCGAATCTGCACCAGCTTTCCCAGCGTGGTGTCCTGGTTTGCGGCAAGGGAGTAGGTGGCCGTGCGGGCGACCTGCGCTGGCAGGCCGATGCAGCCTGTCAACCCAACTGCAATGAAGCACAGCAACACAAGTGCCATGGCCGTCATGGACACCCATCGCAACGGGTGCTTTTCAAAAGATATGCGCACAGACTGGAATACCTCAACAAGAAAACTGAATGAATGAATAGATGACATGACCCGTGCCAATGTACGTCAGCGCCCCTTAACTGATGACCTGATGTGTCAGTCCGGTGCCTGGTGCCGTGCAGGACAACCGCCCATCATGCCCGCGCCAGGTGTTTTCGCCATCACTTGAATGAATATCTCGCTTTGAGCCCAAGTAGCGAGCCATTCCCGGGTGCGCCACCACAGGCATGTGTTGAACCAGACGGTATCCACCGCCGCGAACTGGCGGACGAACGGGAACAACGCAGCGTCCGCCAAATTGGGTGTGTCGCCGCCTAAGAACATCTGATCGGCCAGCCGCTCTTCAACAACCGCCACCAATGCCCGCACCGCCTCGTTGCGGTAGTGGCTTGCACTGTGCTCGGGATGACGTTGCGCATATTTGTAGCGATCAAGCCAATGTTTGAAAGGGTGGTCATTGAGGTCGATCAGGGCGTCGTGCGCACCACCCCGTAACCAGCCCTGGGGATCGTTGAGGCGCAGCGCCCACCTCATGATGTCCAGGCTTTCTTCAATCACACCGCCCTGCGGCAGTTGCAAAACCGGCACCGTGCCCTTGGGCGAGAGGCTCAGCAGGGCTTGGGGCTTGTCGCGCAGCGCCACTTCGCACACCTGAACCTCAATGCCCGCCTGCGCAATGGCCAGCCGTGCACGGATGGCGTACGGGCAGCGGCGAAAGCTGTACAGGATGGGCAGGGTCGTGACCGCAGTAGCGGTCGGAGCTTGGTGCATGCGAAGATCAGCGCCTGTTCAATGTTTGAAGGTTGCCAGCCGTGGATTTGAAAGTTGCCATTGTGATTTCTGACGAGCAAACCGAGGAGGTTGTGCAGTCCAAAGGATTCTTGAACCTGGCCAGCGGGGAAATTTATGGTGTGGAGTACGCGGGCTGGGACGTGTCCACCCAAGGCTTGCCATGGGAACACGCGGACTATGAGTTCACCTGCGGCACCTTGTCCAACCGCGGAAAAGACGTCGAGTTCCGGATTGACGTGAACCGCACCACCGGCAACTACTCGGTCAGCGCCAACGAGTTGCTGGAGATCAAAACCCGTGCAGCCGCGCTGTTCGCAGACGTGGCGGCAGCGGCGATCAAGCGCTAAATTGCTATGTTATTAATAGCTGCTTGAGCAATAACGGTAAGTGCTGAATGCCCCTTTCGCTTGAAATCAAGCTTTGACCGGTTGTTGGCTGACGCACCCGCAAATTTCAGGTTTCGCGGGTCGCCAGCAAAAAATAGCCAGCTTCGCCAAACTGCGCAGCCTTGTATTTGACGAAAGGCGAAAACAACATCTTCACGCAGGTGGCGCTGTTCTGGTGGGTTTGTCGGCGAAGAACGCGATCTTGGTTGTGGAATTTGCCCGCAAGCTGGAAAGCCACGGCAAGGGCGTGGTCGCGGCATCGCTGGAAGCTTGTCGCCTGCGGCTGCGGCCCATTTTGATGACCTCGATTGCGTTCACCATGGGCGTGGTGCCGCTGGTGTATTCCAGTGGCACGGGCGCGGAAATGCGTCAGGCGATGGGGATTGCGGTGTTTGCCGGGATGCTGGGCGTGACTCGTCTGGGCTATTTTTAACGCCGGTGTTTGATGTGGCGATTCGCTTGTAGGTGACCCGTAGAGAACCGCAAAAGCCGCTGGTGTTGACGGACAAAGTGGTGGTGCGGTATGAGCTGAAACAACATTTTCCCGCCATCTTTCTCCCTCGCCCCTCGGGGAGAGGACAGGGGTGAGGGGTGGGCTCGCTACCTGGCTTGTCGCTGCGTAATCGCCCTCACCCCAACCCTCTCCCGCACGCGATGCTGGCGGCTTCGCCACCAGGTGCGGGAGAGGGGGTGATACACACGGGAAATTTGCGTATCTACAAGCGAAAAGTGCCACCAGACCTTATATATACTGCTCAAGCAGCTATAAAAAACATAGCAATTTAATTCTCTATCCTGACCCTGGCAAGCGCTCTGGCAGCCTGCACCACGGTCGGGCCCAACTACAGTCCCCCGCCCAGACGCTGCCCACCGCCTACCTGCAAACCGCAGGAACTGAGCAGTGCACGGATTGCCGCCTCAAGCCCCCAGCGGCTTGAGCAGTTCCGACAAATCGTTTTCGGTGAACAGCGGTTCCTGGCGGGCTACCGCGTCGCTGTACAGGCTGTTGGCAAGCGCCGCTTTTCGCGCTTGCAGGGCCAATATGCGTTCTTCAATGGTGCCTTGGGCCACCAGTTTGTAGACCAGCACCTGCTGGGTCTGGCCGATGCGGTGGGCGCGGTCGGTGGCCTGGTTTTCGACTGCCGGGTTCCACCACGGGTCGTAGTGGATGACGGTGTCGGCCTGAGTGAGGTTCAGGCCCACGCCACCGGCTTTCAAGCTGATGAGGAACAGCGGCACCTGGCCGCTGGTGAATCGTTCGATGATCGCGTCGCGTTTTTGCGATTGGCCGGTGAGCTTGACCCAGGTGATGTTGCGCAGGGTCAGCTCTTCCTCGATCAATTCCAGCATGCTGGTGAACTGTGAGAACAGCAGCACTTTGCGGCCCTCGGCCAGCAGCTCGGGCAGCAGTTCCATCAACAGCTCCAGCTTGGCCGACTGCCTGACTTTTCGGGCCGCGGGCACGGGCACCAGGCGCGGGTCGCAGCAGACCTGGCGCAGTTTGAGCAACGCATCCAGCACCTGAATTTGAGATTTAGCCAGGCCGCGGCTTGCCAGGGCTTCGCGAACGGCTTTTTCAGTGGTCAGGCGGATGGTTTCGTACAGATCGGCCTGTTTGTCGCCCAGCTCCACCGATGACACCGACTCGAGCTTGTCTGGCAAATCAGTGGCCACGTCGCGCTTGGCGCGGCGCAGCATGAAAGGCGTGACGCGGCGGCGCAATTGGTCCATACGTTCACTGTCGCCGTGTTTTTCGATGGGTGTGCGAAACAACTGCTTGAAACGGGCCTGGCTGGAGAGGAAACCCGGCATGAGAAAGTGAAACAGGCTCCACAACTCACCCAGGTGGTTTTCCATGGGCGTGCCTGACAGGCACAGGCGGTGGCGGGTGTTCAACTCGGCGGCCACTTGCGCAGCGTGGGAATGCGCGTTTTTGATGTTCTGCGCTTCGTCCAGCACCACCAGGTGCCAGGGCTGCTCCAGCCAGCGATCGCGGTCGCGCTGGAGCAGCGAATAGGGAGCAATCACCACGTCGTACAGGGCCATGTCGGCAGCGGCTTCGTGGCGTGCGCTGCCGTGCAGCGCCAGGGCGCGCAGGTCGGGCGTGAAACGGATGGCCTCACGCAGCCAGTTGCCCATGAGGCTGACGGGTGCCACGATGAGCACGGGCCGGTCCAGCCGACCGGCGTGCTTTTCCACCAGGATGTGGGCCAGGGTCTGCACGGTTTTGCCCAGGCCCATGTCGTCAGCCAGTACCCCGGCCAGGCCATTGGCGCGCAGGAATTGCAACCAGTCCAGTCCCTGCTGCTGGTAGGGGCGCAGCGTGGCCTGCAGGCCTTCCGGCAGCGGGGTTTCGGGCAAGGCACTGCGCCCTGCCAGTTGCTGCACCAGGTGGCGCAGACTGTCGGCACCCTGCCAGCGTGCGCCCGCGCCTAGAGCCGCGCCCACACGCAGGGCTTCCAGGCGCGTCAGGCGCAGGGTGTCGCCTTCTTTGGGCAGGTCGCGTTCGCCGACGAGATCGAGCAAAGCGGCTAGCCATGGGCGCAACGGCTCGGTGGGTAAACGCAAAAATCCGCCGCTTGCCTCCTGCAAGTACACATATGAAGGTAATTGCAGGGTAGCCCTTGTGCAATCTGCTGGAGCAGCTATTAAATTAATAGCATTTATGGAATGTTGCACCACATCCAGTTGGGCCAGTAACTGCGGCAACAGCGGCAAAATATTACGCCGCTGGCCGTTGATGGCAATGCCCAGCGACAGGTCAAACCAGGGGGACGATGCCTCAAGGCCTCCAGCCAGGTCATCACCGTTTGTTTGGGCACCGGGGGCATCCAGGCGCACGTCCAGCGTTTCGGCGCGGGTGATCCAGTGCGCCAGGCTGTCATCCAGTTCCAGCGCAAATTCGGCTTGGCGCAGCGGCCCAAAGTCGTCGTCGGCCCACTGCAGCCATTGCTGTTGCGAGCTTGGGGCACCCAATTGCATCGCGGGCAGCAGCAATGGCAACACAAAGCGGCCGCTGGCATCGCTGCGCAGGCCGAGTTCGTGCAAGGCGTTCTGGGCAGCCTGCTCAAAGTCCAGGTCGCGGTGCAGCAGCAGGCGTTGCACCGCGCTGGCATCGTCTGCAGCGGGCTGCTCAATCAACAACGGGTTGCGGTTGTGCGGTGCGAAATGGCGCAAACCGCCATAGTCAAAGCGCAAGGTGGCTTGCAACAAACCCAGGCGAGGCACGTCGAGGGCGGGCACGGGCTCCAGGCGCAGGCAGGCGGTGGGCACCACGCCGCGCACCACCTGCGGCGCGCGCATCACGGGCGGCAGCGGCAGGCCCGCCAGGCGGCGTAGCAAAGTTGATTCGTGCGCAGTCAGGGCCGATTGGGGAATGCGCGGGGCATTCAGCAGCAGGGCCAGGTGTTCGTCCGACACGCCGGGTGACTGCACCCGGCCACACACGAGCGCCTCGCTGTCCAGATACAACGGCGGGTTGTTGGCATACCACTGCGCGCTGGCCGGGCTCATGCTGGCGTGCAGCATCCACAGCGGGTCTTCAAAGCTCAAGGCGCTGGCCTCGCGCCATGACCATGACACGGTGCGCGACTCGCCCAGGGCCAGCAGCTTGCCCAGCGTGCGGTCAGCTGGCATGTGGAATAACTTGCCGCTGGCGGCGGCCAGTTGCAAGGCCAGCAACCCGGTGTGGCCCTTCACGGCTGCCTGCGTTGTTTGCACGCCGTAGGTGTAGCGGCCGATGGTCAAAGTGTCGACCAGGCGCATCGCTTCGCGCTCTTGCGGTGCCAAACCCTGGAGCTGGGCGCTGTAACGCAGGGGCTTGAGCTTGGCCCAGTTGCCATTGGCCAGGCGGCGCGTCAGGCCATAGCCCAGTTGCAACACGATCTGGTCGTTTTCTTTTTCAGCGCAAAGGGTGAAAACCAAGTGCTCGATTTGTGCGACATCACTGGTGAGCGTTGGGGTTTCGGCGGGCGCGTCGTGCCCGAACAGATCCAGCCACTGCGTGAGCTTTTTTTCGGCCTGCTCTTGGGCGGTTGGCGGTGCAGCTGAGACGCTGGGTGTGCGGTTTGGCGCGGGCGTCAAGTTGGTGTTTTGAACGTCCTCACTGCGCTTGAGCACGCCGCCCGACTTGTAAGCAGCCTTCAGCGTCAGGGCCACGCAGTGCTTGCAGTCGCTCTCGACGGGACACGAGCAATCGCCGTTGAAGTAACCGATGCGCCCGTCGCTGTCGGCTTCCAGGCTCACCGAGACGGTGTAGGCCTCACGGTCACTGCCTTGCACCTTGCCGTACACCATCCATTGGGTAGCACTGGCACCCTCCAGCTCACATTCCAGCACCTGCTGGTTGCGATACACCGCGAGGCCCCGGTCATACGTGCCTTTGCTGACGTGGTTGGCCAGCGAGCGGGGGTCCAGCAGAAATTTCGGGGTGTTGTTCAATGACTGTTCCATCCGCGCACCAGCACCCCCACAAGTGCACACCCCCATCCCCTGCGGCCACCAGGGCCCGGCTGTCCCTGGGTGTAGGCCCAGTCCAGTTCGCGGGCCTCGGGGGTGAACACCTGACCGGTCCCGTCGCAGCCAGCGCGAATCTGGCGCAGCACGCGGATCAAGGTGTCGCCAATCAAGGCGTCAATCTGGTCGATCATCAAAATCAACGGGCGGGCTTGTCGGGTGGGCATCGTCGTGGCTGGGCAGGTGGGCGATCATGGGTTGCAGCGCGTTGCCCCAGTTGTTGCGCTCCACCAGGCTTTGGTACACCGCGTCGGCGCTGGTGTTTTTCAAGTGCAGTTTGGCCGCTTGCAG
>JAYUXO010000471.1:0-2574 GCA_043753505.1 Comamonadaceae bacterium | reverse complement strand
CAATTCACCTTACCTCACGGTGCTGGCCATTGATTTGATGGTGGCGGTGCTGTTTGCCACCAGCCTGCACTTCATCATGGGCCCGGCGGGCATGCATTCGTTTGGCCACGCTGCTTACTTTGGCCTGGGCGCGTACGGCGCGGCGCTGCTGGTGCGCAGCCTGAACATGCCGATGGAGGTGGCCTTGTTTATGGCCCCGGCGCTGGCTGCCATGGGGGCATTCATTTATGGCTGGTTTTGCGTGCGCCTGTCGGGTGTGTACCTGGCCATGCTCACCCTGGCGTTTGCGCAAATCACCTGGGCCATCACCTACCAGTGGGACAGTTTTACGGGCGGCAGCAACGGCCTGACCGGTGTGTGGCCCTCGGAGTGGTTGAGCGACAAGCGCAGCTACTACTACCTCACGCTGGCGCTGGTGGTGGCAAGCCTGGTGGCCATGCGGCGCATGCTGTATGCCCCGTTTGGCTACAGCCTGCGCGCGGCGCGCGACTCGGTGCTGCGCAGCGACGCCATCGGCATGAACGTGCGCCACCTGCAGTGGGCTGCGTTTGTGATTGCCGGCACGTTTGCGGGCCTGGCCGGTGCGTTGTACGCCTTCTCCAAGGGCAGCATCTCGCCTGAAAGCCTGCACGTGAGCAAATCGGTCGATGGCTTGGTGATGGTGTTGCTGGGCGGCGTGCAAACCCTGCTCGGCCCGGTGGTGGGCGCGGTGACCTTCACCTGGCTGCACGACACCGTGGCCCGCAACACGGACTACTGGCGCGCCATGCTGGGCGGCATTATTTTGATGCTGGTGTTGCTGTTTCCACAGGGCATTGCGGGCTTTGTGAATCAACGCATTGACTGGTTGCAACGGCGCCGAAAGGCTTCGGCATGAGCCTGCTCAAAGTCACAGCGTTGAGCAAATCGTTTGGCGGCGTTCGGGCGGTCGACAACGTGAGCTTCGAGCTGGCCCCTGGCGAGCTGCTGGCCTTGATTGGCCCCAACGGCGCGGGCAAGTCCACCACCTTCAACATGGTCAACGGCCAATTGCGGGCCGACGCGGGCTCCATTCAACTGGCGGGCCAGGAGCTGGTGGGTCTGGCTCCGCGTGAAATCTGGCGGCAGGGCGTTAGCCGCACCTTCCAGATTGCGGAGACCTTTGCCAGCCTCACGGTGGTGGAAAACGTGCAGATGGCCCTGCTCTCCAGTGACCGCAAGTTGTTTTCCCTGTGGCGCCGGGCGGCCGACCACCGGCGGGAGGATGCCCTGGCACTGCTGGATCAGGTCAACATGAAACCGCAGGCCGACCGACCTTGCAGCGAGTTGGCTTATGGCGATGTGAAGCGGGTGGAGCTGGCCATGGCTCTGGCCAGCAAACCCAAGCTGCTGCTGATGGACGAGCCGACCGCCGGCATGGCACCGAAAGAGCGCAACGAGCTGATGGCCCTGACCAAAAGCCTGGTCACGCAAAACGGTGTGGCGGTCTTGTTCACAGAGCACAGCATGGACGTGGTGTTTGCCTACGCGGACCGCCTGATCGTGCTGGCCCGTGGTCGCTTGATTGCGCAGGGCGAGCCGCAAGCTATTCGCGACAACCCGCAGGTGCAGGCGGTCTACTTTGGCACTGGCAAAACCTTTGAGGCAGCAACATGAACGGCACGGTAAACCCCCCTTTGCTGCAAGCCAAAAACCTTTGTGCGTGGTACGGCGCAGCACAAATTTTGTTTGATGTGGATCTGCAGGTACAGCGTGGTGAGGTGGTGGCGCTGATGGGTCGCAACGGCGCGGGCAAGTCCACCACGCTGAAGGCGCTCATCGGACTGATCAACAAACGCACCGGCGACATCTTTTTTTTAGATCAAGCCATCGCAAAAAGTGATGCGCACCACATTGCCAAACTGGGCCTGGGTTTTGTGCCGGAAGACCGCCGCATTTTCACCGACCTGACCGTGATGGAAAACCTGGAAGTGGGCCGACAGGCCCCCCGCCGCTGGCCCGATGGCACGACCGCACCCGAGTGGACGCCGCAGCGCTTGTTCAAGCTGTTTCCCAACCTGGGTGAAATGCCCACCCGCCTGGGGGGCCGCATGAGCGGCGGCGAGCAGCAAATGCTGACCGTGGCGCGCACTTTGATGGGCAACCCGTATGTGCTGCTGCTGGATGAACCGTCTGAAGGCGTTGCACCCCTTATCGTGGAGCAGATGGTGCAGATGATTCTGGAGCTGAAAAGCCAGGGCGTCAGCATCTTGTTGTCCGAGCAGAACATGCATTTCGCATGCTTGGTGTCTGACCGGGCCTACGTGCTGGAAAAGGGACAGATAAAGTTTGAGGGAACCATGCAAGACCTGTCCGCCAATGACGAGGTGCGGCGGGCTTACTTGAGCATGTGAAGTGATCAAGGTCAGCATCACCGTCAACGGCACCGACCAGGTACTCACGGTTCCACTTCAAGCCACCCTGCTGCACGTGCTGCGCAACGACCTGCAATTAAACAGCCCCAAATACGGGTGCGGCCTGGGCGAATGCGGAGCTTGCACAGTGTTGGTCGATGGCGTGGCAGCTCGCGCGTGCGTGATGCCCATGCACGGCGTG
>JAYUXO010000470.1:0-15647 GCA_043753505.1 Comamonadaceae bacterium | reverse complement strand
TATCTGCGCCCGCCGCTGCCCAGGTTCGCGATGCATGGGCATGGCCACGTAAACAGTTGTTCACATCCGTTGCATGCGCTACCGCAATCGGTTGGTGCACCACCACCACGCGCAGCTGGTCTGCGGTGGCGGTTTGCAGCAACTGGGCCACGCGCTGAATCTGTGTGTCCGACACCTCGCCGTGCTTGTGCCGGTGGCGGCGGGTGGTGTTCACGCCCACCACCATCAACTGTGCCGACCTGAAGACAGGTTCCAGGTCATGCCCAAACGCCTTGGCATACGCGGCATAGGGGTAAAACGCACGGGCTATCAGGTTGAACAAGGCAATGTCGTGGTTGCCGGGAATAGCCAGCACCGGCGCGCCCAGTTGGTCGACAAACGCGCGTGCAGCCCGAAACTGCAGGGGCCGCGCGCGTTGCGTGATGTCGCCCGATAACACCACCAGGTCCGGCCGCTGCCTGGCAGCCAGTGCCACCAGGGCTTGCATCACGGTGGGTTGCTCGGTGCCAAAGTGCGTGTCTGAAATTTGCAGCAGCACCGTCATACGGGTGCCAAATGTTCGGGGCTTGGTGCATCGTCCGCACGGGGCATCAGCAAGTACAACGGCTTTTGTGGCACAGCAAATTCAATCGGCCACTGCATCCACTGGGTCTCACCGTCAAACGCCACTTTGACCTTTCGCGCGCCGTACGACAGGCGCGGCTTGATCAGCATGTGGTCAAACTCAAAGCTCTCCACGCCCTCGGCCTCGCCCAGTCGGCCCGCCGCGCCGTGCAACATCACGCGCATCATGTCCCAGGTGCTGCTGGCGCGCAGCATCACTGCCGACACACGGCCGTTGTCAAACCCGCGCACCGGGCACAACTGCATCGGCACGCCCACCTGTTCCAGTTGGAGCCGGTTGTTGCCGACAAACAGTGTTGGGGTGCGCACATCACGCGCCGCGCCACCCAAATCAATTCGCAGCAGCAATTGCCGATGGGCGCGCAACAAAGTGATGCAGGCGGCGCCCAGAGCCACCCAGCGGCTGCGCCCAAACCGCGCTTTATAGGCCTCGCGGTCTTCCAGCAGCTGCGGGTACAGACCTACGCTGGCATTCACGAGGAAAACCTGCTGATTGATCGTGGCCACCTGCACCGGCTGTAGATGACCCTCAAACAGCACCTGCGCGGCCTGCGCAGGGTCAGACGGAATGCGGTGTGCGCGCGCGAAATAGTTGAAGGTGCCTTGTGGAACAACGCCCATCGCGCAACCGATGGAATGCGCCGCCTGCGCGACGGTGTTGATGGTTCCATCGCCACCCACAGCCACGACCGCGGTGTGGGTGGCCAGTGCCCGGTGCGCTGCCTGGCGGGCTGCTTCGGGCAAGTCTGCCGGGCCTGCAAACACCAACTCACCGCGACGGCCTGCCTGGTTTAACGCGGTTTCAATCAACTCGCGTTTGGCTGCTTCAGCGTCCCGACCTGCGGCTGCGTTGATCACGAAGATCATCGACGAAGTGCTGGTAAGTACAGGTATGTTGTTCATGTGCAAAGTTTCGACTGAAAAACCGTCGCTCGCCCCAAACGCATAATTCAACCGCACACCGGCTGTGTGTAATAAAAAAAGCATCAGCGCAGATCACTATGACGATAGTTCACACCTTAAACTTGAAATCTGCAGCTTTGCTGGAAAGCCATGTGTCATCACTGGCCTTGCTGGCCCGCGGCAAAGTCCGCGACAACTACGCTGTGGGCAGCGACCGCATCTTGATGGTGGCCAGTGACCGCATTAGCGCGTTTGACGTGGTGATGGGCGAGCCGATTCCCGGCAAAGGCGCGCAGCTTACTCAGATGGCGTTGTTCTGGTTTGACAAACTTGCCCACATTTGCCCCAACCACCTGACCGGCGACGCGCCAGAAACCGTGGTCAAGCCTGCCGAAGTGCCCCAGGTGAAAGACCGCGCCATGCTGGTCAAGCGGCTCAAACCCATCATGGTCGAAGCGGTGGTGCGCGGCTACCTGGCGGGCAGCGGTTGGCATGAATACCAGCAGAGCCAACGCGTTTGCGGCTTGTTGCTGCCCGGTGGCCTGCGCAACGCCAGCAAGCTACCCGAGCCGATTTACACACCCGCCGCCAAAGCAGAGGCGGGCGCGCACGACGAGAACATCACGTTTGAACGCACGATGCAAATGATTGGCAAGGATCTGGCCACGCGCATTAGAACCATCAGCCTGGCGCTGTACCGCGCGGCCAGCGAAATTGCGCGAGCCAAGGGCATCATCATTGCCGACACCAAGTTTGAGTTTGGCCTGGATGTGGATGGCACGCTGGTGCTGATGGATGAGGTGCTGACGCCCGACAGCTCGCGCTACTGGCCCGCCGAGAGCTACGCCGACGCCTTTGCGCAGGGACGCAACCCGCCTAGTTTTGACAAACAGTTTCTTCGCGACTGGTTGGAGCAGGTGCGTGTGGATGGCCAGCAGTGGAACAAGATGCCGCCTGCGCCCGTGTTGCCGCAAGCGGTGATCGAGCAAACCGCGGCCAGATACCAGGAAGCGTTTGACCGTTTGACCGTTTGACCGTTTGACGGGTTGAGCCCGCATGCTGGAGTTTCTGTTTGAGTTGATCTTCAACTTCTTCGGCGAGTTTTTACTGCAACTGTTTACCGAAGCGCTGGGCGGCGGTTTTAAGGCTGGTTGGTACAAGGCTACGGGCCGTGAACACAAACTCAAGCCTGAACATGAAGTGGCGTGGTCGGTGATCACCGGCGTGCTGGCGGGTGCCGCCACCCTTTACTTTTTCCCCGAACTGGCCATCCGCTGGCCCGCTCTGCAATTGCTCAACTTGCTGCTAGCCCCAACTCTCGCCGGTGTGCTGGTGGAAAGGTTACGCGCCTGGCGCGAAAAACGCAGCGAATTTAGCTGGCATGTGTTTGGTTACGCGGCATTGTTCGGTGTGGCGTTTGCGGGCACGCGCTGGATCTTCGGGCACTGAACCCGCAAGTCGATCCCTGAGCGCAAGCTATCATCTACATACTCGGGAATGCAGCCTCCCGAATCTTGAAACTTCTGTTTCATTGATAGACGGTGTCCCGTCCAAGCGCTGGTAATTCTCATTTGGAGTTATCCGTGGACACCTCAATAGCATCTGCAAATCCCCGTGCTTTCAACCGTGCCTTTTCCATTTCCCCGCACGCGCTGAACCTTCGCCTGGGGCGACCTGACGCGCCGCTGGTTCTGGATGTGCGGCGGGAAGAAAAGTTTGCACTCAGCCCTTGTGTGATCGCCACCGCACAGCGCTGTAAACCGGACCATGTGGCCGCTTGGGCGGCCAGCCAGCGGCCGCGCGAGGTGGTGGTGCATTGCGTCTACGGCCATCACGTGAGCGCTGACGCGGTAACGCTACTGCGCGCAGCGGGTTGGAGCGCCTGCAGACTCGACGGCGGCATCGAAGGCGGGCAAGACGGCGTTGACACGCCGCAGCACATCGCGCAGTGGCGCGCGCAGCCAGCATTTACCCTGCGCAAGCGGCCCGATTGGGGCGTGACGGGCGAGTACGCCTCACGCTGGATCACGCGCGAGCGGCCCAAGGTCGACCGCATGGCGTGCCCGTGGTTAATCACCCGTTTCATCGACCCGCGTGCGCAATTTTTTTACGTGCCCATGCCGCAGGTTTTCGCCGAAGCGCAGCGCTTGGATGCGGTGGCTTACGACATCCCCGGCGCACCGGTGTCGCATGTGGGTGACCTGTGCAGCTTTGACGCTTTGCTGGGCGGCTTTGAGCTGAACCACCCCGCGCTGGACTTGCTGGCGCGCATCGTGCGCGGGGCTGACACCGACCGGCTGGATTTGGCGGCGCAATCGGCTGGGTTGCTGGCCATATCGCTGGGTCTTTCGCGTTTGCATGCCGACGACCACACCATGCTGCAAGCCGCCATGCCGCTGTATGACGCGCTGTATGCCTGGTGCTGCGACAAGGTGGCGGCGCAAGACACATCACACAGCTGGAAGCCGCAATGAGTAACAACACAGCAACCCCAGACATCAGCTTGCGACAGGCTCTGGCCTTCTGGTTCAAGCTGGGTTTCATCAGCTTCGGCGGGCCTGCGGGGCAGATTGCCCTGATGCACCGCGTACTGGTGGATGAGCGGCGGTGGATATCGGACAAGCGCTTTTTACATGCCTTGAACTACTGCATGTTGCTGCCCGGCCCTGAGGCACAGCAACTGGCCACCTACATCGGCTGGCTGATGCACCGTACTTGGGGCGGCGTGGCGGCAGGGTTGTTATTCGTGCTGCCGTCGCTGTTCATTCTGATCGGCCTGAGCTGGATCTACGTGGTGTTTGGCCATGTGCTGTGGGTCGCGGCGCTGCTGTATGGCATGAAGCCGGCGGTGGCGGCCATCGTGGTGCATGCGGTGTGGCGCATCGGCAGCAGGGTTTTAAAGAATCCGGCGAAAGCCCCTGCACTACCTGCTCTGGCAGCTATGAGTTTCATAGCAATTGCGTTCTTGAACGTGCCATTTCCAGCGGTGGTGTTGGTGGCGGCAGTCGTCGGTTGGGTGGGTGCGCGTTGGGCACCGGGGCAGTTTGCGGGGCCAGGCGGGCACGGGGCCAACACAAACACGGGTGCGCCACACCCACCGGCCGTGATTGACGATGGCTCGCCCACACCCAACCACGCACGCTTTTCGCGCAGCCGTCTGGCCACGGTGCTGGCATTCGGTGCCGCGCTGTGGTTGCTGCCCATGGCGGCCCTGTTACTGGGGTTTGGCTGGCAGGGTACGGTGACGCAAATGGCCTGGTTTTTCACCAAAGCCGCGTTGCTGACGTTTGGCGGCGCGTACGCCGTGCTGCCCTACGTGCACCAGGGCGCGGTGGAACATTTCCAATGGTTGACAGCGGCGCAAATGATTGATGGACTGGCCCTGGGCGAGACCACGCCGGGCCCGCTGATCATGGTGGTGGCGTTTGTGGGCTTTCTGGGGGGCTGGGCAAAGCAGGTGCTGGGGCCTGAGATGCTCTTCATGGGTGCCGCACTGGCCGCGGGGGTAGTGACCTGGTTCACCTTCCTGCCCTCGTTCATCTTCATTCTGGCGGGCGGGCCCTTGGTCGAATCAACCCACGGCAAGCTGGGATTCACCGCGCCACTGACCGCCATCAGTGCGGCGGTAGTGGGTGTGATGGCGCATCTTGCTTTGTTTTTTATAGCTGCTGTAGCAGTAAATACAGGGGCGAATGGCCCTTTTTATGCCCAAATCGACTGGGCGGCAGTCACCGTCATGCTTACCGCCGCGTGGGTGTTGTTCCGGCAAAAAGCGGGGGTGATCCCGGTGATTGCGGGCTGCGCGGTAGCGGGGCTGTTGATCAGAATCTTGCCGATCGGATAAGTGACACCCAGGCGGCGTAAAGTGGTGGGTGTTTGTAGACCCACTCAGGAGCTTGCCCATGAACGCCCCCCTTCACCGCGAAATTCCCGCTCACGTACTGGATGCAACAGCGGCGCTGGCCCACGCCAGCGCCCGATGGGACGGCGACATCGTGCGCCAGATTACCGACTACATCGAAATTCCCGCCAAGTCTCCCGGCTTTGACAAAGACTGGGCGGCTAACGGTTTCATTGAAACCGTGATGCGCAATGCCGCTGACTGGGTGACGGCTCAAAAAGTGGCGGGACTCACACTTGAAGTAGTGCGCTTGCCAGGCCGGACACCCGTGCTGTTTTTCGAGATTGCGGCAACAGCCCCTGCCAGCTCGACTGGCGGTTCCAGTGCGTCGGGTAGTCAAACCGTCCTGATGTACGGCCACCTGGACAAGCAACCCGAGTTCACTGGCTGGCGCAACGACCTGGGGCCTTGGACCCCAAAGTTTGAAGACGGAAAACTCTATGGCCGGGGCGGTGCCGACGACGGTTACGCTGTGTACGCCAGCATTGCCGCCGTGCAAGCGCTCAAAGCGCAAAACATTCCCCACCCGCGCATCGTGGGCCTGATCGAGACCTGCGAAGAATCGGGTTCATATGACCTGCTGCCCTACGTCGACGCCTTGCGAGACCCCGGCAACAACCGCCTGGGCGATGTAGCCCTGGTGATCTGCCTGGACAGCGGCGCGGGCAATTACGACCAGTTGTGGCTGACCACCAGTTTGCGCGGCATGGCTAGCGGCACCCTGAAAGTGGAGGTGTTGACCGAAGGTGTGCACTCGGGCGATGCCAGTGGCCTGGTTCCCAGCAGCTTTCGCGTCATGCGTCAGGTGCTGGACCGGCTGGAAGACAGCGCCACCGGTCGCCTGCTACCCGCCAGTTTTCACTGCGAGGTGCCGCCTGAACGCCTGAACCAGGCCAAGGCCACCGCCGCTATTCTGGGAGACGAGCTATACAAGCGTTTCCCGTGGGCTCACTACGATTGCGAAGGTGCAACCGCCTTTGCCCTTCCCACCACCACAGACCCCGTGCAAGCCCTGCTCAAGCGCACCTGGGAACCCACGCTGTCCGTCACCGGCGCCGAAGGCTTCCCGGCTTTGAAAGACGCGGGCAACGTGCTGCGTCCCTACACCGCCTTCAAGCTCAGCCTGCGCCTGCCCCCGCTGGTGGACGCGGCTCGCTGCGTGCAGGAAATGAAAGCTTTGCTTGAAGACAATGCGCCGTACCAAGCCAAGGTGACGTTTGAACACGGTGGCGGCGCCACCGGCTGGAATGCGCCCGCCACCGCACCCTGGTTCGAGCAGGCGCTGAACCAGGCAAGCCTTGCCCACTTTGGTGCCTCCTGTGGTTACATCGGCCAGGGCGGCACCATTCCGCTGATGAACATGCTCAGCCGGGGCTTTCCCAAAGCGCAAATGATGGTCTGCGGTGTGCTGGGCCCCAAAAGCAATGCGCACGGGCCCAATGAGTTTCTACACGTGCCGTATGCCAAAAAGCTGACGGCTGCCGTTGCGCAAGTCATTGCGCAACTGCCATCCTCGCAAGTCATTGCCTAAGACCATACGTGCAAGTCATTACGCAAAGCGATCGCAACCAGTCAATACTTGAGCCCTGACGTTTCCCAAACATTTCCCGAACAGACCAGCGCTATGGCCAGCGACACCAACGACTCCACCCTTTCCACCTACACCTCACTACATGGCGACAACCTGGCCGTGCAGGACTGGCCGGTGGCCGGCCACGAAGGTGCCTTGCGCGGCGTGGTGCTCATCGTGCACGGGCTGGGCGAGCACGCCGGTCGCTACGACCACGTGGCGCGCCAGTTGAACGACTGGGGTTTCGCGGTGCGCGGCTACGACCACTATGGCCATGGCGACTCGGCAGGTGTGCGCGGCACGTTGCCGTACGACAACCGCTTGATCGAAGACTTGGCCGATGTGGTGGAAAGCACCCGTGGCCGCATGGACGTCAACGTGCCGCTGCTGCTGCTGGGCCACAGCATGGGCGGCCTGATAGCGGCGCGGTATGTATCGCTCATGTCACTGACGCGCGGGATGGCAGGCGTGAATGCCCGGTTCAAACCACCTTTGAACGGGTTGATTTTGTCGTCACCCGCTCTGGACGCAGGCTTTGGCTTTTTTCAAAAGTTGCTGCTGGCTACAGTAGCTCGCGCAGCCCCAAACCTGACCCTGCGCAACGGCTTGGACAGCCAATACATCTCGCATGACCCGGCTGTTATTGCGGCCTACCAGAATGACCCGTTGGTGCATGACCGTATCTCCGGCCGTCTGGCGCGCTTCATCGCTGAAACGGGTCCTGAGGTGGTAGCCCAAGCGGGGCAATGGACGTTGCCAACGTTGCTGATGTACGCCGGGCAGGACAAGCTGGTTAATGCCAGGGGAAGTAAGGCCTTTGAGCAGGCCGCGCCGCACTCAGTGGTCACCAGCAAGTGTTTTCCCAACCTGTACCACGAGCTTTTCAACGAAGTACACAGGGCACAGGTGTTTGAGCAGCTTTGCAAATGGCTGGATCTGCACTTCAAACACACCCCCGCCAGCCGCAGCATGATGCCCACGGAATTCAGTCCGCTGGCGTGAAGCCATGACGGATGACGCGCCCTTCGGGCTGCGATGACAGATGACATGAATCCCTATCCACAGTCATGTTGCGCAGCCATTTGTCATCAAGCCGCGCAGCGCGAGCTCATCTGACATCAGGCGGGCATTACTTCGACAACAATCCACCCAGCATTCCCATCAGATCGCTGCTGTTACCCAGGCCACTGGCAGGTGCCTGGCCTTGCGGTGTGAGTTGGTCAATCAGCCCGGGAAGAATTTGCGACAGCTGACCCGCCGCATCGCCTTGCGACATACCCAACTGCGCAGCGATGCTACTGAGCGCATCGCCACCCAGCACCTGGCTGAGCTGGTCGCCATTGATGGCCTCATTCTGGCCACTGCCCACCCAGGAGCCCATCACGTCGCCCATGCCGGCCTGCTGGAATTTGGCCATCAAGCCACCCAGGCCGCCTTGCTGGCCATCGTTGCTCAACATGCCGGTGATGACTTGCAGCATCTGCGGATTGTTGGCCACCATACTCAGGATGCCGCCTAGGCCGCCCGAGCTACCGCTTGCAGCAGCCTGGTTTTGTTGTCCACCCATCTGGCCTGCGACCGCACCCAAAACCGAATCCAGTAATCCCATGTTGTGCTCCTGAAATTAAATAGATTTAACTAATCGACGCGGCATTCTGGCCGCGCCGGGTGACAACCGCAAGCCAGACCAGCGCCCCCGCTGTCGCAGCCACCGGCAACAAAGACCCCCAGTTCAGCAGCGCCCATCCTTGCGTGGTGACCAGCACGCCGGAGGCCAGCGAGGTCAGGGCCAGGGTGGCAAACACGCAAAAATTCAACGCGCCCTGCGCGCGGTCTTTTTCTTCCGGGCGGTAAGCTTGCAACGACAGGGTGGTGCTGCCGGTGAACAGGAAATTCCAGCCCACACCCAGCATCAGGAGCGCCAGCAGAAACTGGTGCAAGTCCACGCCCGACAAAGCCACCGCAATGCAGGCCGCATTCAGCGCCACACCCACACCCATGATGGGCAGCGCGCCGAAGCGCTCGATCAAATGCCCGGTAAAAAAGCCGGGTGCAAACATCCCAATCACATGCCACTGCAGCACCAGCGCAGCGTCAGAAAACGGCAGACCGCACTGTTGCATGGCCAGTGGCGTAGCGGCCATCAGCAGGTTCATCACGCCGTAACCCAGAGCCCCTGCCGCAGCGGCCACGATGAAGATGGGCTGGCGCATGATTTGGCTCAGTGGCCGGCCACCTGCTGCGGTGGTTTTGAGCGGTTGCGGGGGAAAGTCAATTACCGACAACAGCAGCAGACTCAACACCGCCACCCCCGCCAGCGCCACGTAAGCACCAGCAAATGGAACACCCAGCGCCGTGCGTGTGTACGCCGCCAGATTCGGTCCCGCCACCGCGCCCAGCAAACCGCCCGCCATGACGATGGACACTGCTTTTTCGCGTGCTGCAGGTTTGGCCAACTCAGCCGCGACAAAGCGGTACAACTGAGCATTGGCGTTGTAGTAACCCGCTACCACCGTGGCTGCGCACAGCCACCAGAACTGTTTCTCCACTGCCGCCCAGGCGCAGAGCAGGCAACTCACGAAGGCAACGACTGCGCCCAGCTGAAACGATCGCTTGCGCCCATGCCGCGCCTGTGTGCGCGCGACCAGCACGGTGGACAACGCGCCGCCCACCACATAACCCATCACCGGCAGAGTGGCCATCCAGCCCAATGGGGCCAGGGCCAGGCCTACCAGACCGTTGATGGCGATAAAGGTGACGTTGTTGGTGAGAAACAGGCCTTGGCACAGAGCCAGTAGCCAGAGGTTACGGTTCATCGGTGAGCCTTTTTTAGGTCGAATCGGGCACTAACCCTTTTCGGTACTGCTCAAGCAGCTATTTATTTGATAGCACAAATCCAAGGCAACCAACGCAGCCAGTGGTGCCGTTTCTGCGCGCAGGATGCGTCTGCCCAGCGACAGCGCAGCATAGCCTTGCGCCAGGGCCTGGATTTCTTCGCTAGCGCTCAGGCCGCCTTCAGGGCCTGACAACAGCGTGAAACTCGTAAGGGCGGTTGCCATGAGCGAGTCCTGCAGGCTTTGCGCCTGCGGACTCAGGCTGAGCACCCAACGCTGCGGCGTGGAAGCTGCCAGCCCCGCGCCAAAAGCCTTCACGGCATGCACCATCGGCACCCGGTTTCGCCCGCATTGCTCGCAGGCAGCGACCGCAATAGCCTGCCAGTGCGCCCGCTTTTTCTCGGCCCGCTCGCCGGACAACTTGAGCACCGTGCGCTCGGTCACCAGCGGCGTGATGCTGGCTACACCCAGCTCGGTGGCTTTTTCCACGAGCCAGTCCATGCGTTCGTTGGTGGGCATGCCCACCAGCAAGTGCACGGCGCGAATGGCCTCGCGTTCTACCGTGTCATGCGCGCCCACGATGACGCGTACGTCGCTGCGGCCCATTTGCGTCACTTGCGCTGCGTACTCGCCGCCCTCGCCGTTAAACAGCGTGATGGCGCTGCCGGGCTGCAAACGCAGCACCTGCACATGACGTGCCGCGCTGGGCGGCAGATCCAGACTCAAGCCCGAATGCAACGGCTCGGGACAGTGAAATCGGGGCATGGTTTGTTTTTGTTTGCTATTAAAAAAATAGCTGTTTGAGCAGTATTTATAAGGGCTGAAAGCATAAAACAATCCTCACACGCGCCCAAACGCGTAACCTGTGGCGTCCTGCAAGCCCTCCACCTCATCAATCACCTTGAGAAACGGCCCCAGCTCGCGGTAGCGGTTGCAGGTGGCGCGGATGTAGCCAATGAAGCGCGGCGCGTCCGCCAGGTATTTGGGCTTGCCATCGCGCAGTGTGATGCGGGCAAAAATGCCCGCTATCTTCAAGTGACGCTGCAAACCCATCCACTCCACCGCACGGTAAAAGTCGCCAAAGTCAGCGTCCACCGGCAGCCCGACTTTTTGTGCGCGCTGCCAGTAGCGCACCGTGATGTCCAGCACGAATTCTTCGTCCCAGCTGATGAAGGCATCACGCATGAGGCTGGCAATGTCGTAAGTGACGGGGCCGTAAACGGCGTCTTGAAAGTCGAGCACAGACAGGCGGGTTTGCCCGCCGGTCGGGATCATTAAATTTCTGGCCATGAAGTCGCGGTGAACGTAGACATTTGGCGAAGCCAGGTTGCGCGACACGATCAGCTTCAGCGCGCTGTCCAGAACGCCCTTTTGCTTGTCGCTCAGCACAAAACCGCGGTGTCTGGCGATGTACCACTCGGGAAACAAGGCCACCTCCCGGTTCAGCAGCGCCGCGTCGTACGGCGGCAATACGCCGGGCCGGGACGCCAGCTGCCAGCGCACCAGCTCGTCGGCTGCTTGCAGAAACAAGGCCTGATTGGCTTGCGGATGGTCTGGCTGCAGCACTTGCATGAGGGTGCGCTCGCCCACATCGCTGAGCAACATGAAGCCCTGGGCTTCGTCCCAGGCCAGGATATCGGGCACCTGCAAACCGGCCTCGCGCATCAAGCCAGCCACTTTGATAAACGGTTTGCAGTCTTCCAGCGCAGGCGGCGCGTCCATGATGATCCGACTGCTTCCTTTGACCTGGTCAATGCGAAAGTACCGGCGAAAACTCGCGTCGGCTGAAGCGCTGCTCAGGCTGGCTGGCAACAGGCCCTGCGGGCCGCTGATGGTGGCCAGCCATTGATGGAAGGCCGCTTGCCGCTGGTGATCGGCCCACAAAATGGGGTTGGCGGCGTGGGTCGCGTCGGTAAGGTGGGTCATGGATAATCAATTGTACGAACGGGCTTACTGGTAAGACCCGCCCTCCCCAGCCCCCGGCACCCGCACTGTGACACGCTCCGCTTTCCATCGCACACCTTCCCCAGGCAGCCGTTTCCCCCTCCACCCGGTTGCAGTCGTGGTGTTGGTGGTGGTCGGCCAGGCGGCACAAGCCCAGCCAGCCGTGCCATCACAGCCAGCTGCACCCGCCGATGCTGTGCGCCTGGTACCCAGCTTCGAGTTGCGATCAGTCGTGCCAGACGGCGAGCGCGCCGTGTTGCCCACGTTCACCACCAGTGACACTGCCACCGGCAGGGCTGACCTGGAAACTGTGCTCGAAGGCAACGTGGAGCTGCGCCGGGGGGACACCGTGATTCGCGCTGACCGACTGGAGTACTACCAGCCAGATGACCGGGTTCGGGCTAACGGCAATGTGCGCATCAACCGCGCAGGTGATGTGTTTGAAGGCCCGCAGCTGGAGCTCAAAGTCGATGCGTTCGAGGGCTTTTTCCTCCAACCCAGCTACCAGTTGCTCAAAAACGGTGCGCATGGCAGCGCTGACCGTATTGATTTTGTTGACGACAAGCGTGCCACCATCCGTAACGCCACTTACACCACCTGCAAGCGCCAGCCTGGCCCCAGCTGGCTGCCTGACTGGATACTGCGTGCGGCCAGCGTCCGTATCGATTCTGAAGAGGAAGTTGGCCAGGCCACCAACGCGGTGCTCAGCTTCATGGAAGTGCCCTTGTTGGTCGTGCCCAGCATGAGTTTTCCGCTAACGGACAAGCGCAAATCAGGTTTTTTGCCGCCCACCATTGGCGTGGACAATTTGAATGGTGTGGAAATCACCCAGCCTTACTACTGGAATATTGCACCCAACCGCGACGCTACTTTTTTCCCGGCCTGGCTGACCAAGCGTGGCGTGGACTTGGGCGGCGAGTTTCGCTACCTGGAAAACGACTATCGGGGCCAGACCCGACTGAACTACATGCCCAGCGACAAACTGCGCGACCGCTCGCGTTGGGGTGCGTCCATCGTGCACGACGCGGTTTTGAATACAGGTTTTACGGGCGTGGGTGCGCTGGGACTGAACGTGAACCTGAACCGCGTCAGCGACGACAACTACTGGCGCGACTTTGCGCGCAGTGGCACGTCGCTGACGCAGCGACTGCTGGCCAACGACCTGAAACTGTCGTGGGCACAAGGTAATTACTCAGCCAGTCTGCGCAGCCTGAAGTGGCAGACCTTGCAAGACGTGACGTCACCCATCTTGCCGCCGTATGACCGCAGCCCGCAACTGGCCGGGCGCTACCTGAACCCCAACGTGGCTGGCTTTGAAATGCAGGCCGATCTGGACACCACCCGCTTTCGCTCCGACCGCGTGCTCACCGGCCAGCCGAACGCACGGCGAAGCTACGGTCAGGCCCAGATCAGTTACCCGTGGCGCACACCCGGCTGGTTTGTGGTGCCGAAGGTGCAAGTCAACAGCACGCGCTACCAGTTTGAAACTCCGCTGACCAACGGTGCCCTGTCGGCCAGCCGCTCACTACCCACCTTCAGCGTGGACTCGGGTTTGGTGTTTGAGCGGGATACGAAATGGTTTGGCAAAGACTTGACGCAAACCCTGGAGCCGCGCGCCTTCTACACCCGCACGCCGTTTCGCGACCAGAGCCTGCTGCCCAACTACGACTCGGGTGCCAACGACTTCAACTTTGCCACTGTCTACACCGAAAACGCGTTTGGAGGTCAGGACCGCATTTCGGACAACAACCTGTTGACGCTGGGGGTGACCTCGCGTTTCCTGCTGCCCACGGGTGTGCAGGTGGCACGTTTCGACATCGCGCAGCGGCTGCGCTTTGCCGATCAGCGCGTCACCCTGCCCGGTGGCGTGCCCGAGAAAAAGGGCGTGAGTGATGTGTTGCTGGGTGCCGGGCTGGCGTGGGATCCGCGCTGGACGGCAGATGCCACCGTGCAATACAACGTGGAGACCAAAAGCTCGGTGCGCACCGTGGTCAGTGGCCGCTACAGCCCCAGCAACTACCGCGTTGTCAGTGCCGCCTACCGCCGCCAGCAAGGTGTCAGTGAACAGCTGGACATCGGCTGGCAATGGCCGCTCAACGACCTCTGGGGCGACCGCGGCCAGGAGCTGGGTGCGGGGCAAGGCCTGGGCGAAGGCCGCTGGTACAGCGTGGGCCGCCTGAACATGAGCCTGAAAGAAAAAAAATTGGTGGACACCGTGATCGGCCTGGAATACGACGCGGGATGCTGGCTGGGCCGCATCGTGCTAGAGCGTCTGGCCAGTGGCACCACCACCACGGGCGCGGCCACCTCGAACAAGCGCGTGTTGTTTCAGCTGGAGTTCGTGGGCTTCACCCGCCTCGGCACCAACCCGCTGCGCACCCTGCGCGACAATATTCCCCGTTATCAATACCTGCGCGAAAAAACCACGACGCCCAGTCGCTTTACGCAGTTTGATTAGTCACTTTTCTCGTTTTCAGGCCCCGCCCATGCAAAAGTTTTACACCCTTTCCGTGTCATTGACGTCCCTGGTTTGGGTCGCGCTATTGCCCCTACCGTCCCACGCCCAGTTGCGCTCCACTCCCCAGCTAGGCGGCAGCCGAGCACCCGCCGTCACATTGCAGCGCGCTGCAGACACCACGCCGCGCTCGGCTGATTTCATCGTGGCCGTGGTCAACTCCGAGCCGATCACCAACAACGAGGTGAGAGCCCGTCTGGTGCGGGCAGAACAACAGCTGACCGCCCAAGGCTCCCCGTTGCCACCGCGCGCCGAGTTGAGCGCGCAGGTGCTGGAGCGACTGGTTGGCGAGCGCGCCCAATTGCAGTTGGCGCGCGACTCCGGTGTGCGAGCCGACGATGGCATGGTCGATGAAGCCGAGCGCACCGTCGCCCGACAGAACCAGTTGGAGGTGCCACAAATGCGCCGCCAGTTGTTGGCGGATGGCGTGAGCGTGGGGCAGTTTCGCGACGAGTTGCGCAACCAGATTTTGCTGACACGTTTACGCGAGCGGGAAGTCGATGCCCGCATCCGCATCAGCGACGTTGAGGTGGACCAGTTCCTGCGCGAGCAACAAGAAACGCCAGACCTGCAAAACCTGGAAATCAACCTCGCGCATGTGTTGCTCGTGGTGCCCGAAAACGCGAGCGCAGCCCAGGTGACGGCCATCCAGGCGCGCGCCCAGCAAGTACTGGCCCGTGCGTTGGCAGGCGAAGACTTTGCCAAACTGGCGCGCGAAACCTCCGAGGGCACAAACGCTGGTGCGGGCGGCGTGTTCGGCCTGCGCAGCGCCGAGCGCTACCCACCGGCCTTCGTACAAGCCACGGCCGATCTGCGCGAAGGCGGTATCAGTTCGCTGGTGCGCACCGGTGCCGGTTTTCACATCCTCAAAGTCGTTGAAAAGCGTCAGGCTGGCATGCCGGGCATGAGCGTGACGCAAACCCGTGCGCGCCACATCTTGCTGCGTACCGGGGCACAGCTGTCGCAATCCACCGCTGTGGCGCGCCTGACCGACTACAAGCGGCGCATTCAAGCGGGACAGGCTGAGTTTGCCGCGCTGGCGCGTGAGCATTCGCAAGACGGCAGCGCCGCCAATGGCGGCGATTTAGGCTGGGCCAACCCGGGGCAGTTTGTGCCCGAGTTTGAAGACGTGATGAGCAACCTGAACCCCGGTCAAATCGCCGAGCCCCTGGTTTCGCGCTTTGGGGTGCACCTGATCGAGGTGCAAGAGCGCCGGCAGACCACCCTGGGCCAGCGCGAGCAGCGCGAACTGGCACGTGGCATGGTGCGCGAGAAAAAGCTGGAGGAGGCGTACCTGACCTGGGCGCAAGAGGTGCGCGGGCGGGCGTTTGTGGAGCTGCGCGCGCAGCCTGAATA
>JAYUXO010000469.1:0-2578 GCA_043753505.1 Comamonadaceae bacterium | reverse complement strand
TGCCCGGGGGAAAGCGCGGTCATTGATTCGGCAGTCAAATTCAGATGATATTTGCCTCCAGCCCTTATAAATACTGCTCAAACAGCTATATATTTAGTAGCGTATTTCCAAAGCTCATGCAGGCAAGGGCGCAGGTTGCATCAAAGCCTTTCGTTCAGCCATGCGATCCACCAGCCTTTGCATATTGGTCAGCGACGCCAGATGCAGCGACAGCCAATGCAGATCGCCCGCGCGGAACATGGGCAGGACTTGCGCATCGGTCAGCGCCAACAGCTTTTTCTCGTCCACCACCATCAAGCCGTTAACGGTGAAGCTGCGGCCATCGGTTAAATCGGCCCGGGCATTCATGGGGGTTAGCAGGCCCGCTGCAGCCAGGCGCTGGCAAAAAGCTTCAGTGCGCTGGTATTCCTGTTGAAACCTGGTTAAAAATTCGACCGCGTTGTGTAGAAATTCAGTACTCTGGCCTTCGGGATCAAATAAAGCCTGGCCGTTGGGGTCGTGCAGGTTTTTGCAGGCTTCGTCAATGCACACACCCATGTCTGCGCCAGCCATTTGTGCCAATACAAATGGGTAACGACGCACAAAGGCGGGAATGTATTTGGCTTGCCAGGAAAACTGGCTGTCGACATACAGGTTTTCCTGCGAACGCAAACCCAAAATGACCACCGGAATGACTTTGCTGTCTCCGCTTCGGGTGAACACAATGGCATATTCCTTGACCGCTTCATTGAATTCCACCCCGGCCAGATACAAAGAATCAGCGCGGCTGGCAAATTCAAATCCATGGGTAGGTCCGACGCGCAAAGCGCGGTGGGTTTCGCGGTTGAGCAATACCGGTTTTTCGTAGAACGCTGTGTCGGCCATGTCTGTAAATCCCTGATTAACTGTCGTCGTCCCCAAGCGATGGCATCGGCACGGCCAGCAGTTTGTCAATGCGTTTGCCGTCCAGGTCCACCACTTCAAATATCCAGCCCGCGCACTCGATGCGCTCACCCGTTGCAGGCATGTGACCGCTGACAGCCATCATCAGCCCAGCCACCGTGTTGTAGCGGCCTTTGTCTTCGCCGGGCAGCTCGCGCAGGTTCAGGCGGGCTTTCAATTCGCTGACCGGCATCAAGCCGTCCAGCAGCCAGGAGCCATCGTCACGTGGCGTAGCCCAGGCGTCAGCCGGGGCACCGGGCTGCAGCTCGCCGGTAATCGCCTCCAGCAAGTCGCGCGGCGTCATCACGCCTTGCACCACACCGTATTCATCGACCACAAACACCATGCGACCCGATTTTTCTCGAAACTGCTCCAGCAGTTCCATACCAGTGAGGGTCTCCGGCACAAATAGAGCTGGTAGAACGTAAGGCTCCACCGGCCTGTCGGCGTGCTGCGGTGACAGTTCGAGCAGACGCGCCACGCTGATCACGCCCACCACATCGTCCAGCGAACCACGGCACACCGGGTACCACGAATGCGCGCCACCGCTGCCGGCCTGGCTCAGGCACTGGGCCACAGTGAGCTGGGCACCCAGCCATTCCAGGTCAGAGCGCGGGACCATCAGCGAGGTCAGCGGCCTGTCGTCCAGGTGAAACACGTTTTGCACCATCTGCTGCTCGTGCCGCTCGATCACGCCAGCATCCACCCCCTCTTCCAGGCTGTGGTTAATTTCTTCTTCCGTCATGCCGCGGGTGGCCGTGGTATCAATGCGCAGCAGTTTCAGCACGCCCTGCGTGGTGGCCGTCAGCAGGGCCACGAAGGGGCTGACAGCCCGCGCCAGCCAGCGCATCGGCCGAGAAACCCACCGGGCCACAGGCTCAGGGTACAGCTGGCCAATGCGCTTGGGCACCAGCTCGCCAAAGATGATGGTAGTGAACGTGATCAAGGCCACCACAATGCCGGTGGCCGTAATTTTCGAGGCCTTTTCGGCCAGTCCCACGCCGCCCAGCCAGGCCGCCAGACCATCGCTGAAAGCCGCTTCGCCCACGATGCCGTTGAGCACGCCGATAGAGGTAATGCCAATCTGCACGGTGGACAGAAATCGGGTGGGCTCCTCCATCAATTTCAGCGCTGCCTGGGAGCCATGGTCGCCAGCTTCTGCCAGGGCCGCCAGACGCGCTTTGCGGCTGGAAGAAAGTGCCATTTCCGACATGGCAAACACACCGTTGAGCAGGGTCAACAACGCGATCAGTAAAAAGTCCATGAACTGCGGGGAGAATTGAACCTAGAAAACGCAGTTGGACGCGCCTGAGTGGGTCAGCCTTGGGTGGGCTGGCGAGGCCGGGGGCAGGTTTGCCTGCGCGGTGCCTGGCCGTGAACGACGCAGGCTCTTGCCTGCTGCGCGGAGCAACACCGCCAGCGCGCCCAAGGATGGCTCAGTCGGGTGCGTAGCGCTTTCCCCCAACAAGTGGTTCGCAACAACGCTACAAGAGGTTGATTTCATAGATGAGCATTACCGGGGCAAGCGGTCAACTTCGGTTTTTAGGTTAAACACCATGTCACTTTACTTGATAGGCGATGTCCAAGGTTGCAACGAGCCGCTCTCGCGCTTGCTGGCACAAATTGATTTTTCTCCCAGCCGCGACACTTTGTATTT
>JAYUXO010000468.1:0-2580 GCA_043753505.1 Comamonadaceae bacterium | reverse complement strand
TGGGTCGCAAGCTATATCCGTTGGTAGCCCCCAACTTCGCCACCTATTTATTGACGATGCCAGAGTCAATGGAATTTGAGCGAGACGATAGCCCGCTGCGAGGCATCGACCTGTAATGCCGTCGGAGCAAAAGTCAGCAAATTCCTGCTCAGGTTACGTGCTGGACACCAACATCATTTCAGCTCTGGTACCCGACCGACGAATCCACTTGCCAGCTCAATTTGCCGATTGGCTGCAGGCGCATCATGACAAGCTATTCGTACCCTGCATTGCGTTCGCAGAAATAGCCCAGGGTGTCGCCAAGTTGCGGCGCGCAGGCGGTGTTGAGCGTGCTGCCAGGCTGGATAGCTGGCTGGATGGGCTGCTCAACGGTTTTCCCGGTCGCATTTTGTTGCTAGATGCTGCATCAGCACGTTTGGCGGGGCAGCTGTCTGATGCTGCAGTGGCCCGAGGACAGCGCCCTGGTTTTGCGGATGTTGCGATTGCGGCTTTGGCGATGCACAACGGGTTTTTGTTGCTCACGAGGAACTTGAAGCATTTTGAGCCGCTGGGGGTGGTGTGTGAGGATCCGTTGGCCTTGCAATCTGACTCTCTAGTTGCGCCCTCACCGCCTACCCGGAAGTGATGCAATGTAATCCTCAATAGATTCAAACTCTTTGGAAATGTATATCCATCCATCTTCTTTCACTTTGCTTTTCGGCGCCGCTTGGGCAGCTGGTTGACGTACCGCTTTTTTGGCATAGCTCGATAATTTTTTCTTGCTGTGGGATGACAACATGAAATATTAAACTGTTCATGTTCTTCTCACAATCCATAAGTCAACTCCCCCGCCTTGCCCCAAAACACCCGATACATGAACACGGTGTATCCAACAATCGCAGGCAGGGTGATGCCCACACCTACCGCCAGAATCGCCAGCGCCTGTGGGGAGCTGGCGGCTTCCCAGACGTTCAGGCGGTCGATGACGATGAAAGGGAAGATGCTGTAAGCCAGGCCGAAAAAGGCCATTACGAAAATCAGCACCGTGGCGGCGAACACCACCCAGCCGTAACCGGCTTTCACTGCGTTGGGGCGCTGGATCACATGGTGCAGGGCCCAGAGCGCAGCTGCGCATATCAACGGGATGGGCAACAGCGCAAACAGCTCGGGCAGCCGGAACCACTTGGCAAACACGGTCTGGCTCACGATGGGCGTTGCCAGTGAGATGGCAACCAGCGCACCGGCCATCGGCCAGAACACACGCGCTGCCCAGGCAACCGATTTTTCCTGCAGACCGTCAACCGTTTTCATGATGAGCCAACCTGCGCCCAGCATGGCGTACGCGGCGGGCAGTGCCAGTGCAATGCCCAGGCTGAACAGCAAGCCCACAACGCCGCTGTCAAATCCGGTGATGTAGCTGCCCAGCATCCAACCCTGCGCCATGCTGGTAACCAGCGAGCCGGTGAAGAACACGCGGTTCCACAAGGGTTTGTGGTTGGCAGCCACCTTGACCCGAAAGTCAAACGCCACACCGCGTGCCATCAGTCCCACCAGCATCACCATCACCGGCAAATACAGCGCTTGCAGCACCAGCCCATGCGCCATGGGAAACGCTACCAGCAGCACGCCCACGCCCAACACCAGCCAGGTTTCGTTTGCGTCCCAAAACGGGCCGATGCTGCTGACCATCACGTCTTTTTCGTGGTCGGTGGCCAGCGGCAGCAAGATGCCCACACCCAGGTCGTAGCCGTCCAGCACCACATAGGCCAGGAGCGACAAACCCATCACCGCCATGAAGAGCAGGGGACCCAGGTAGTTCCAGGTGATATCCATCAAGCTGCTCCTGAAATAATAGCTGGTTGAGCTGTATTGGCGGGCTGTAACACGGATTTGACTGGATTTTCTGCCATGTATTTCAGCACGCTCACATAGGCCACCAGCAGCAAGCCATACACCACCACATAGCCCGCCAGGGTCAGCGCCACCAGCGGCGGCGCAATCGGGGCCACCACGTCGGCGGTGCGCACCAGGCCATAGACGATAAAGGGCTGACGGCCGATTTCGGTCACGTACCAGCCGGCCAAGGTGGCCACCCAGCCGGAAAACGTCATGCCTGATAGCAGCCAAAGCAGCTTGCGTGGCAGATTGACCTGCACGCTACCTCCCAATTGACGTTTGCGCCACAACGTGAAGGCGGTGAACCAGGACACCGCCAGCATCACCATCCCCACGCCCACCATCACGCGAAAGCTCCAGAACACCGGGGCCACCGGCGGGTGCGCGCCTTTGAACTCGTTCAAACCTTTCAGCTCTGCATCGGCGTCGTGCGCAAGGATCAGGCTGGCACCCTTGGGAATCTGCACGGCAAAGTGGGTCTTGCCAGCTTTCTCATCGGGGATGCCAAACAAGGTCAGTGGCGCACCTTTTTCGGTCTGCCAGATGCCTTCAATTGCAGCGATCTTGGCGGGTTGGTGTTCCAGCGTATTCAGGCCGTGCAGGTCACCCATAAAAATTTGCAGCGGAATAGCGCAGGCAGCAGCGATGACCGCAGTTTTAAAAGCTTTGTGTGTGCCCGTCGTGGCGCTGCCCTTGAGCAACTGC
>JAYUXO010000467.1:0-6445 GCA_043753505.1 Comamonadaceae bacterium | reverse complement strand
TTCCACCTGCGAGTGACGACCGCTTGAGCAACCCCAAAGGCAAGTTGTAAGCAGGCCCTAATGGCTGGTAGAACTTTGGCCAGACGCGGGCCGCGTTGGGCGGCAAACCATTGCACGACTTCAAGGGCGGCTTGAACGCCAACGGTGACCAGCTAAATAATGTTTCTCAAACCAACAGGCTGCTTGTCACCATGCTGAAATTTGGCTCTGCAAGGCCGCCACGGGGCCAGTACACGGTTGGCACCGTAGCCAATGTGTCGCAAAAGAAAGTGCAGGTGGGGTTTTCAGATGTCAGCAACAACAAAATCCTGGATTGGGGCAGTGCCGACAAAGCGGGTGCATGCGCGTCAGGTCGCTGGTCCACAGCGCGCGCCCTGAGCCTCGCGCCCTGTCTTGCGTGGCTTGTGCCGCGTGCCCCATCCCAACCTTCCCCCAGCGGGCCTGATTTCTTTCCCCCAGCGGGGGAAGGGGTCTGGCGCTTTCAATCGCCATCCACACTCGCGCTCCACCGGTCACCCCAATCCTGTACCTGCCCCAGCTCCCGCCGGTCGCGTTTGGTGGGGCGGCCTTCGGTGTAGTCCAGGGCAGGCTCGGGGGCCAGACGGCGGTGTTCGGCAGCAGCTTCGCGGGTGGCTTTTGATTCTGGTGTTTCCTCATACAACAAGGCGGCCTGCGGCGCGCCGCCGCGCGAGGCGCTGATGGCTTTCACCTGCACGGTACGGATCACCGGACCGATGCGCACGGCCACCTGGTCGCCGGGTTTGACTTCCCGCGCCGGTTTGACGGTGGCGTCGTTCACGCGCACCTGTCCTTTGTCGATGGCGTCGCTGGCCAAGCTGCGGGTTTTGTAAAAGCGCGCGGCCCACAGCCATTTGTCCAGACGCAATTTGGGGAGGGTCGAGGCCAGGTTCATTGGCGTCATTTTGGCCCTTACGCGGCCTGGTTTTCAAGCTTTGCGGTGCTCACAAGCAATTGCGCGGTCGCGTCCAGCCCCTGAACCTGACCCGACACGACCCGGTTATCCAATGTCAGGTGCCCGCCCAACGCAGCCACAATTTCATGGCAAATCGCCAAGCCCAGGCCGGAACCACTGCTGTGGGTGCCCGGCGCACGTGCCCTGGAAAACGGCTGAAACAAATAGGGTCGAAACGCATCGTTGATACCCGGCCCGCTATCTGCCACGGTCAGCTGTGCGTGCGGGCCGCTGCGGCGCAGGCTCACGTTCAGCCGTTGGCCGCATGGCGTGTAGGCAATGGCGTTGTGCAGCAGGTTGCGCGAGAGCTCGCGCAACATCCAGTCGTGGGCCTGCACCGGTGCAGGCTCGGTGGCAATGCTGAAGTCCAGATCTTTATCAGCAATCAGGGGCGACAGGTCCAGCGCGACTTCGCGCAGCACGCAGGCCCAGTCGACCACCTGCGCATCGGCTTGTTGGCGCAGCTGCTCGACTTTGGCCAGCGACAGCATCTGGTTGGCAAGGGTGGTGGCGCGTTGTACCGTGCCTTCAATTTCCCGCAAAGCCTGGGTTGCGGGCACGTCGCCACGCAGGGCCGACTGCACCTGGGTTTTCAGCACGGCCAGAGGCGTGCGCAGCTGGTGGGCGGTGTCACGCACAAACCGTTTCTGGTGCTCCAGCAGGTAGGCCAGGCGGGCCATCACCTGGTTGGTGGCGTCCAGCAACGGCAGCAGTTCGCGCGGCGCATCAGACGCTTCAATCGGTGTGAGCTGGCCTTCGCTGCGGTCTTGCAGCTCGCGGCTGATGCGGCGCACGGGGCGGGTGGCACCTTGCACCACCCATACCACCACGCCCGCAATGACGGCAATCAAAACCGCCTGTCGAATCAGCGTGGCTTGCAGCAGGCGCTGGGCCAGGGACTGGCGCAGCTCCAGCGTTTCGGCCACTTGAATCACTGCCATGCCGCGCCCGTTCTGGCTGGCCACCGGTTGCAGCAACACGGCCACGCGAACCGGGCGGCCCTGGTACTGGTCGTCGTAAAAATCCACCAGCGCGGCGTACAGGCCCCGGTCGGGTATGCGGCCCGTCCAACGGGGCAGGTCGTCGAAACCCGAGACGGTGTTGCCCTTTAAATTGCCCACGCGGTAATACAACTGGCTTTGGTTGTCAGCCTCAAACGCTTCCAGTGCGGCGTAGGGCAGATTGGGTTTGATCGTGGCGTTCTCGTCAAAACCTTCGATTTGCAGCAGCTCGCCGATGGATTTGGCAGAGGCGAGCAGCGTGCGGTCATAAGCGGTATTAACCGCATCCAGCGTTTGTTGATGGGCGCTGTAGGTGTTGAAGGCGAGCAGCGCCACAACGGGCAACAAGATTCCCAGCAGCAGGCGGCGGCGCAAAGACAGGGTTGGTATGGACAAACTCAAACGTGTGCTTTCAACAAGTAGCCCAATCCGCGAAGCGTCATCAGTTGCACGCCGGTGCCTTCCAGTTTTTTGCGCAGTCGGTAGACCACCACTTCAATTGCTTCCGGTGCCACATCGGCCTCGCCCGCAAACACGCGGTCAAACAGTGCTTCTTTGGCCACCGCATGGCCGGGGCGGTTCATCAAGGCCTGCATCAACGCCAGCTCCCGGGGCGGCAGCTCCATGGGCTGCTCGCCGTGGTAAAGCGCACCGCTCTCTTTTTCATAGCTGATTGAGCAGAGTTTGATAGGGCTGCTGGCCGATTTCGCTTGAAATTCTGTGTGTGAGCCAGTTTGGCGGCGGTGTAGTGCCCGCAGCCGGGCCTCCAGTTCATCCAGGTCAAATGGCTTGGGCAGGTAGTCGTCAGCCCCCGCATTCAGCCCGCCCACCCGGTCGCCCACCGTGCCCCGCGCTGTCAATATCAGCACCGGCGTGGCCAGGCCTTGCGCGCGGGCATGGGCCAGCACCTCCAGCCCATCCATGCCGGGCAGGGTCAGGTCCAGCAGCACCAGCTCGGGTTGGGTGGCGCGCCACAAATCCAGCGCCTGTTTGCCGTCTCCACAACCCGTGACCTGCCAGCCGCGACGGCGCAGCGCGCGGGCCAGCGTGGTTTGCATCGCCTCATCGTCTTCCACCAGCAAAAGTTTCATGGCAAACAGTATGCGCACAGCAAGGGTGGCTTAGTCGGCCACCCGCGAGTCGCTTATTGGCGGTTTCCCTAGGGCCCTTGGACAGCCAATTGACAGCCAGGCCGCGCACCATTCAGGCACACCACTTCAGTTGAAAACAAGCATGCAACGCAGCACCTTTATCAAATCGCTCATCTGCCTGGCCGCAGCTGGCAGTCTGCCGGTGCCAGCCAGCGCTGCACCCAGTCTCAAGCTGATGATTCCCGCCAACGCCGGCGGGGGTTGGGACACCACTGGGCGTGCGCTGGGCCAAGCGCTGCAAGAGGCGCAGCTGGCTGATGTGGTGACGTACGAAAACAAAGGTGGCGCGGCCGGTGCCATTGGCTTGGCGCAGTTTGTGAACACCAGCAAAGGCGATCCGAATGCATTGATGCTGATGGGCGCGGTGATGTTGGGCGGCATCATCACCGGCAAGCCCCCGGTAAACCTGACCCAGGCCACCCCCATTGCCCGCCTGACCAGCGAATACAACGTGTTTGTAGTGCCTGCCGATTCGCCGCTGAAAAACATGAAGGACGTGGCGGCGCAGCTGAAAAAAGACCCTGCCAGCGTGAAGTGGGGTGGCGGCTCGCGCGGCTCCACCGAGCACATTGCCGCCTGCATGCTGGCACGCGGCGTGGGTGTTAATCCCAAGCAGGTCAACTACATCGCGTTTCGTGGCGGCGGCGAGGCTGCAACGGCCATTCTGGGCGGTAACGTCACCATCGGTGGCAGCGGCTACAGCGAATTTGCGCAATTCATTGCCAGCGGCAAGATGCGCATGCTGGGCGTAACCTCGCAAAAACGTTTGCCGGGCGTGGATGCGCCGACCTTGAAAGAGCAGGGCTTTGACGTGATTCTGGGCAACTGGCGCGGCGTGTATGCCGCCCCCGGTATCAGCGAACCGCAGCGCGGGACGCTGACCCAGTTGATGGTGGCGGCCACGCGAAGCAAGGCGTGGAATGAAGCTTTGCAAAAGAACAAGTGGACACCGGCGCTGCTGACGGGCAAAGAATTTGATGATTTTGTGGATTACGAATTTTCTTCGTTGCGCGCCATCATGTATTTATCGGGCATGGTTTAGACCTGCCCCCGAGAGCGCGAATACCTCTGTGTGATGTTGCGCGCTTATTGCGACTTAAAAATGCATCTTTTCCCCCGACTCGTCGTTACAAATGCTCGTCATGCCACCCGGCATGCCGGCGCTTTGCGCCTAGATTCGGGGAAAAATCCATCATTTTTATGAGCCGCAAACAGAGTGCAACATCACACTGTGCTTTCAGCCCCCGCACGATCTCCCGTTGCGCTGTATTGCGCGTAAATATCGCCCTGTTGTTTTATCGAAATTTTTGAAGGAAATTGCCATGCGTAGAGACCACTTTTTGAAATCCCTGGCCGCCCTTACCGCCGCGGGCATGCTGCCCTTTCCCGCCAGCGCCGCTGCCAATCTGAAAATGATGATTCCGGCCAATCCGGGCGGCGGCTGGGACACCACTGGGCGCGCCTTGGGCAAAGCCTTGCAAGATGCCAAAGTGGCAGATGCCGTGACCTATGAAAACAAGGGCGGCGCCGCCGGTGCCATCGGCCTGGCGCAGTTTGTCAACGCGAGTAAGGGCGATCCGAATGCCATCATGGTGATGGGCGCTGTGATGCTGGGCGGCATCATCACCGGCAAGCCACCGGTCACCATCACGCAGGCCACACCGCTGGCCCGGTTGACCAGCGAATACAACGTGTTTGTGCTGCCTGCCAGCTCGCCGCTGAAGAACATGGCTGACGTGGTCGAGCAGCTGAAAAAAGACCCCGGCAGCGTGAAATGGGGCGGTGGCTCGCGCGGCTCCACCGAGCACATTGCCGCAGCCATGATTGCCCGCGAGGTGGGTGTGGACGCAGCCAAGATCAACTATGTGGCTTTCCGCGGCGGTGGTGAGGCCACAGCGGCCATTCTGGGTGGCAACGTTACCGTGGGCGGCAGTGGCTACAGCGAGTTTGCCGAGTACATCAAGACCGGAAAGATGCGCGCGATCGCCGTCACTTCCGCCACCCGTTTGAAAGGGATTGACGTGCCCACGCTGAAAGAGCAGGGCATTAACGTCGAGCTGGGCAACTGGCGCGGTGTGTATGGCGCGCCAGGCATCACACCCGAGCAGCGCAAAGCGCTGACCGACCTGGTGCTCAAAGCCGTGAAGTCTCCCAGCTGGCTGGAAGCCATGGAAAAAAACAACTGGACCCCTGCGGTCATGGCGGGTGCAGACTTTGAAAAATTTGTCGATGACGAATTTGCCAGGCTGCGCGCCACCATGGTCAAAGCGGGCATGGTGTGATGCCGCGCAACGCCAATCAGCTTCAACCCATGCCCCGGGTGCAAACCAGCGTACAAACCGCGCTGGGTGCGGGCACCCTTGTCATCGGTTTGCTCATGGCTGTGGGCGCCAGCCAGATTCCAGCGCAAGCTGGCTACCAGGGCGTCGGCCCCAATTTTCTGCCGTGGGTGGTTGCAGTGGTGCTCATGGTGTGCGGCGCCTGCCTGGTGTGGCACGCCCGTACCGGCGGCTTTCGCAACATGGAGCCTCCCGACAGCGACGAGCCCGCCCACTGGGTGGGTTTCGCCTGGCTCTCCGCTGGCTTGCTGCTCAATGCCGCGCTGATCACCACCATCGGCTTCATTGCCAGTTGCACCCTGTGCTTCGTGCTGGCGGTGCGCGGCTTGAAAGTTTGCGAGGGACGCAGCGACGGGTCGTTGCGCAGCTGGGTGGTGGACGCTTTGACGGGGGCTGCGATTGCGGCGCCGGTGTACTGGATGTTTACGAAGCTGCTGGCGATCAACTTGCCGGGGTTGACTGCTACGGGATGGCTTTGAAGGCGGCTACCAATTCATTTACCGCAGAGCCGCAGAGAACGCAGAGGGCCGCAGAGGAAGAAATGAATTCCTCAAACAACTTTTTTCTTCCTCCGACCCGTTTTCTCTGCGTTCTCTGCGCCTGTGCGGTGAATGCTGTCCGTATTTCCTGACGACCAAAAAAGACAAACAGCATGGACATCTGGAACCAACTCATGACCGGTTTTGCCACTGCCGGCACGCCCATCAACCTGCTGTGGGCGCTGGTAGGGTGTCTGGTGGGCACCATCGTGGGGGTGCTGCCCGGCATTGGCCCGGCCGTGGCGGTGGCCATGTTGCTGCCGATCACGGTGAAGGTGGAAGCCACGGCTTCCATGATCTTTTTTGCGGGCATTTACTACGGGGCCATGTACGGTGGCTCTACCACCTCCATTTTGCTGAACACGCCAGGTGAAACCGGCTCCATGGTGACGGCCATGGAGGGCAACAAAATGGCGAAAAATGGGCGTGCGGGCGCGGCGCT
>JAYUXO010000466.1:0-6446 GCA_043753505.1 Comamonadaceae bacterium | reverse complement strand
TGACCGTTCACGTCCAGGAACTGGGGCACCATCATCTTGATGACGGGCTGATGCAGCTTGACGACAAGCAGGCCCCAACTTTTCACGTTCACCTGGGTGAGGCCTCCTGCGACCACCACGACCTGGTGCCTGAGTTGCCTGCGTAAAGCAGATTCTTTTCCGCATCGTTGGCCAACAGGCCGCCCCCGCCAGACACGCCTATAGGGCTGACTCCACACATTTAAATATGGAAACCATGAAACTCATTTTTGGAGCCTTACTGTGGGCGGCAGCCTTGCTGCCGACGGTGGCGTTGGCGCACGGCATATCGGAGGCCGACAAGGTTGCCATGCTGTCTGGCGGCTATGTGCAATACGCGGTGTTGGGTGCCAAACACATGCTGACGGGCTACGACCACCTGCTGTTTCTATTCGGCGTGGTTTTCTTTTTGACCCGCTTCGCAGACGTTGCCAAGTTCGTCACGGCCTTCACCTTGGGGCACTGCATCACGTTGATTTTTGCCACTTTTCTGGGCATTACCTGGAACTTCTGGTTGGTAGATGCCGTGATTGCGCTGACCGTGATTTACAAGGGTTTCGACAACAACGACGGTTTCCAGAAGCACTTGGGTATGAAGTCACCCAACCTGCTGGCGGCGGTATTCGTGTTTGGCCTTATTCACGGCTTCGGCCTTTCTACCCGGCTGCAGCAACTGCCGCTTGGGGACGACCAGGCGGGCATGCTGGGCCGCATTTTGAGTTTTAACGTGGGCGTTGAACTGGGCCAAATTGCGGCACTGTCGGTGATGCTGATGCTGCTGGCGGCCTGGCGCAGACGCCCCAGCTTCGAGAGGTTTTCCGTCGTTGCCAACACCGCCCTTATGTGGGTAGGTGGTTTGCTGTTGCTCATGCAATTGCACGGCTACTCGCACGACGCCGACCCGAATGGCTTTCGCTTTCCGGCTGAAGAGCACAAGCATGTCCATGAAGACATGGAAATTAGCAAACCCGATCCCACCCGGGACAACATCAACTGAAAAAGGAATCCATCCCATGAACCATCTCATCATTGCCATTTGCACCGTGACAGCCCTACTGGGTACCACCGTCGCGTTTGCTGACAAAGGAAATTCGTGTCACTTTCACGGCACCAAGGCAGCCGCCGAGGAAACAGTCGTCGGTTGCGCCGCCCAGCGTAAAGATGCCTTGGTCGCCTCCGGCAAGCTGGATGCGCTCTGGAAAGCCATCAGCAAGCCCGAGAAAGTCGAACAGGTCGACGGCAAGAAGGGCAAGGAGTGGAAAGTCACCTTCAAAAACCCCCAAGTGTCTGACGCCACCAAGCAGACCTTGTATGTCTTCTTGAGCCCACCGGGCAACGTGCTGGCGGTGAATTTCACAGGTAAATGAGCATGCCTGGTCAACCAGTGCTGGCGGGGCCAGCCGTTGGTGGCGCTGCGCTGGCGGTGGTAGCGGCGGTGCTGTTCGGGCTTAGCACACCGCTGGTGCAACACGTTGGCCGCGGCCTCGGGCCATTCTGGACGGCGGCGCTGTTGTATGCAGGTGCAGCGCTGGCTGGCGCGCTGCTGCGTCAACCCGCCTCGCGCGAGGCCGGGCTTTCGCGCAAGGACTTGCCTTGGTTAATGGGGGTGGCTTTCTTCGGCGCGCTGGTGGGGCCGGTGGCGCTTGCCTGGGGGCTGCAGCGCACCAGCGGCTCGGGCGCGTCGCTGATGCTGACGATGGAGGTGTTGTTCACCGTTGGCCTGGCGCGCATTCTGTATGGCGAAACCATGGATCGCCGGGTCTGGCTGGCCATGCTGGCGCTGCTGGCCGGTGGCGTGCTGCTGGTGGCCGACCAGGCCCGTGGCGGTCAGCCCGCGAGTGCATTGGGATTGCTGGCGGTGCTGATGGCCAGCGCCGCCTGGGGAACCGACAACGCGCTGTCTCGCAGGTTGGCCGATCGGGACCCGGGGCAGGTGGTTCTCGCCAAGTCTGCGCTTGGGGCCAGTTGCGCGCTGATGCTTGCGATGGCTTTCAGGGAGTCGGCTCCTGCGCCGCTTGCCGCCGTGGCGTTATTGGCCATTGGCGCAGCCGGATATGGATTGAGCCTGCGCTTTTATTTGCTCGCACAACGCCGTTTTGGCGCGGCGCGCACGGGGTCGGTGTTTGCGTGTGCGCCGTTCATCGGTGCCCTGGGTGCGCTGGCCATGGGAGACCGGTCAGGCTCCTGGCTGATGGCCGCCGCTGGGGGCCTGATGGCCACTGGCGTGTGGACGCATCTTGCCGAGCGCCATGCACATGGTCATCAGCACGAGGCTTTAGACCACGAGCACGCGCATTCGCATGACGATGGGCACCACGACCATGCCCACGACCCGATGTCCGAGACATCGCACAGCCATTTGCACAGCCATGCCCAAACGACACATGTGCATCCGCATGCGCCCGACCTACATCACCAGCATCGTCACTGATCGACAAACACCAGCCGAGCACGATAAAAGCAGCAGGCAAGCCATGAAGCACGGAATTGTGGCGTGACAGCTCGCTGAGCCGCCGACTTTTCTGCACCTGCAAACCTACCTGGCCAGTTCGTTGGCCCTGACCTCGAACGTCAAACTGCTCCAGAAACTGTCCCAATCAATGTCTGGCACATCAACGGCCTGCACCATGTGAACGGTATTCAAGAGCCACACGCCTGCAAATGGCAGGCGCAGCGCCACTTGGCCCTGCGCGTCTGATGTACTGCGAAGCACCGTGGTTTGACCCTGCGTTTTGTGCCACGCTTTAACCAGTACACCCTCCAACGCCTTGCCTTCAAAACGAACCGCAAAGCGAGCGGTGTCCTGCGGCTTGGCACGCAAGGGGTCCGCCAGCGGCACGATTTCCAGCCGTTGCCCCACAACGTTCGTCGCCAGCGCATCCACGTTACCGCCTACGCGCAGCAACATCTTGGCGTTGCGGCGAAATCGCTCCCTGCCGGGCAAGGCTGCGGTGCCATTGGCATCGCGCAGCTTGATGACCCAGTCCATGCCTTCGTCGTGCAGGTAAGCGTGAAACTTGTCAGCTGACAGTACGACCTGGCTGGGGTGGCTGTCGTAAGTCACCAGCTGCGTACCGGTGGTGGCCAAGGTCAGGCTCAAACCAGGCAACACCTTGTCGGAAGGAATACGGCTGGCCAGGTCCTGTGTACCCGCCTGCGACGTGACGCGAACCGATGCGGCATGCGAGGCCGTGATGCCGACCCGATCGCCTACAAAATACTCCCCGACGTACGCCGTGAGTTCGACTGTTGTTTGCTTCGCAGGGACATATGAAGAGGACTGCAACCAGAACTCATGAGACCACGCAGCGACGGGGCTCAGGAGCGCGACGATCAAGGGAAAGCGGTAAAAGTGTCTCATGGTGCGAAGTTTCGCATTCTGGGTGCGTTGGTCTCGTTACTTGGCGGGTGCTTTTTCCACGCCCGTCACCACAAATGCACCTTGCTGCTGTTCGGCGCTGAACATGATTTTTTCTCCAGCGACCAGTTTGTCCAGCAGCGCCGCGTCTTTTACCTGAAACACCATGGTCATGGGCGGCATGTCCAGATTTTTGATGGCACCGTGCTTCAAGGTTACCTTTTTGGCGTCTTTGTCAATTTTGCGCACCTCGGCTTCGGCCATTTCAGACACGGCTGGTTTCGCTGCGGGCGCGGACGCTGTGGCCATTGGCGCACCGGCATGGGAGGCTGCGTAGGCCATGCCGCCAAGGGTTGTGGACAGAACGACAGCGAGAGGAAGGAGGTAGTTTTTCATGAAAAGTGGGCTTTCAAAAAGAGGGTGTACTGAAAAATAAAGCAGGGTGCCTTATCCCGTCATTACTGCGCAGGTGGGAATGACGGGACACGCCTACGCGGGAATGACGGGAGCGGGTTGTTGCTGCACCCAAACAGGTTGGTTATTTAGCGCTTACCTTGATCTTGCCCACCATACCCGCCTGGTAATGCCCGGCAATCAGGCAGGCAAAGTCGAAATCGCCGGGGCGGTTGAAAGTCCAGACGATTTCGCCTTTCTTGCTGGGGGCTACGTGGGCCATATAGGGCTCGTCGTGCTCCATGTTGGGAAACTTCACCATCTGCGCGGCGTGGTCGTCCAGTACCTTCCTGGTGCCGATGACCAATTCATGCATCTGCTTGCCGGTGTTGGTTAAAACAATTTTGACGGTGTCGCCCTGCTTGACGTCAATCTTGTCGGGTGAAAAGCGCATGTTGTCGCCCATGCTGATTTCAATGGTGCGTTTGGCGTCTTTGGCATCGCCTGCAATGCCCCAGGCCTGCTGCTCTTTCTTGACTACCGCCGGTTTATTGCTGTGGGGCTTGTCTGTATGGGCAAAACTGGCTGTAGTGCAAGCCAGGAGCGCTGCAACAGCTATTGATTTGATAGTGATCGAGGTTGTCATGATGCTGTCCTTTCAAGACTTAGTGGGTGGTGGGGGTAATGAAGTTCGGTGGGCTGGGTAAAGGTAGGGCCGTGGTGTAACCGCGCAACTGCGCGTAGCGGGCCACTTGCCGGGGCTCCAGCAGGGCGGTTTGCGCCAGGTGGGTTTGCAGGTGCTCAGCGCGCAGGCTGGCTTGCAGGCTGCCGATGCGTTGGGTGAGCGCTTGCAGGCGCTGCGCGTCGATCTGGCGGACGGCAAAGGCAGCGTCGAGCGCCCGCTCAGCGCTCACCAACTGCTCACCCAGTTGGCGCGCCGCAGCTTTGTGTGCGTCCATCAGTCGCTGGGTGGCGGTTTGCTGGTCGGCGCGCAAACCAAGCTGCGGTGCCAGCGCCAGCACATGGGCCGGGCCGGGGTAGCCGTTGAGCTCGGCGGCCTTGGCGTAGCCCGCGCCAGCACCGGACAGCAAGCCGTTGATGTCGGCCTCCGACAGGGACTTGATGGCGCGGGCTTGTTCGCCTGCGTAGCTGGAAGCACTTGTTTCTGCAGCCCCACGGAGGGTATGGCCCTGGGCATGCCCATGCCCGTGCCCGGATTGTTGGGCAAAAGAAGCTGTAGCCCATGCAAATACTGCTAGAGCAGCTATCAATTTAATAGTATTCATAAAGTTTCCTTTCAATGTTTCATGTTGCCCATGGGCTTGCGCACCGATGGGATGGCCGGTGGCGGTGTGTCCACTGGCGGGTTGTTCAGCCCCGGCACCGGCGCGCTTCCCGCCATCTGCTCGGCCTTGAAGCGCGCCGGTTCGGGCAGGGCACCCGTCCATTCAAACGCTTGCGTGCCGGGCGGCTGTTTGTAGTTACCGGGGTCTTTGTAGTCGCCCGGTTTCTGGTCACGGCGCACCTTGACGGTGGTAAACATGCCGCCCATCTCCACGGGGCCATACGGCCCGGTGCCAGTCATCATGGGCGCGGTGTTCTCGGGAATGGCCATTTCCATCTCGCCCATATCAGCCATGCCGCGCTCGCCCATCACCATGTAATCGGGCACCACTTTTTGCAATTTGCCCAGCAGACCGCGGTGGTCCACGCCAATCATGGTGGGCACGTTGTGGCCCATGGCGTTCATGGTGTGGTGGCTTTTGTGGCAATGGAAGGCCCAGTCGCCTTCTTCGTCGGCCACAAACTCAATCTGCCGCATCTGGCCCACCGCCACGTCGGTCGTTACCTCGTACCAGCGGGTGGACTTGGGCGTGGGGCCACCGTCGGTGCCGGTGACCAGAAACTCGTGGCCGTGCAGGTGGATCGGGTGGTTGGTCATCGTCAGGTTGCCAATACGGATGCGCACTTTGTCGCCCAATCGCACATTCAACGTGTCGATGCCGGGAAAAACGCGGCTGTTCCAGCTCCACAGGTTGAAGTCCAGCATCGTCATGATCTTGGGCGTCATGCTGCCGGGGTCGATGTCGTAGGCGTTGAGCAAAAAACAGAAATCGCGCTGCACCTCGTCGATCAGCGGGTGTTTTTGCCCACGTTCAAGCTTGGGATGCGTGACCCAGAAACCCATCATGCCCATCGCCATCTGCGTCATCTCGTCGGCATGCGGGTGGTACATGAAAGTGCCGGGGCGGCGCGCCACAAACTCATACACAAAGGTTTTGCCTACCGGAATCTGCTTCTGGTTCAGCCCGCCCACACCGTCCATGCCATTGGGCAGGCGCTGGCCGTGCCAGTGGATGGTGGTGTGCTCGGGCAGCTTGTTGGTAACGAACAGGCGCACCCTGTCCCCCTCCACCACCTCAATGGTGGGCCCCGGGCTCTGGCCGTTGTAGCCCCACATGTTGACCTTGAAGCCGGGGCTCATTTCGCGTACCACGGGTTCGGCCACCAAGTGAAATTCCTTGACGCCGTTGTTCATGCGCCAGGGCAGGGTCCAGCCGTTTAGCGTGACCACCGGGTTGTAGGGCCTGCCGCTGTTGGGGATGAGCGGGGGCATGGTGTCGGGCTTGGCTTGCATGACGGGTTCGGGCAGGGCAGCCATGGCCACTTTGCTGAC
>JAYUXO010000465.1:0-2593 GCA_043753505.1 Comamonadaceae bacterium | reverse complement strand
CACCGGCACTGGTGCACTGGCATGGCGTATCGCCTTTAAAAAGCCTGTTTTTCAGTGCGGTGGCCTGTTTGCGCAACGGCGCGGCCATGGTGGTTTATGGCCTGGGCTGGTTCGTGGTCTTGTTTGCCTGCGTGTCGGTGATCACGCTTGCCGCTGTGATCACGGGCAGCCCCCAATTGGCAGCTTTGATGTTGATGCCAGTAGCCGTTTTATTCGCCGCCATGGTGACCACCTCTTTCTACTTTTCTTTTCGTGACAGTTTTATTGAGCCCTCTACAGAAACATCCCATGACAGCGCACACCCTGGTTAGCCGCACCGAAGACGAGGTGCTCTGGTTTCAACGCCGAAGTTTTCTGCAAAACGCAGCCGCATTCACAGCGCTGGGCGGTTTTGCGGCAGCGCATGCGCAAGGACGTAGCAACATCGTGGAGCTGCGCGGTGATGCCCAGGTCAACGGCCAGCGACTGTTTCCCGCGCAGACCATTCGATCTGGCGACCGCCTGGAAACAGGACCGGGTTCCAACTTGGTGTTTGTGATGGGCAATGCCGCGTTTCAGGTACGGCAAAACTCACGGATGGCTGTTGAGAGCGGTGCCAGTTTGAGTGCCGTGAGCGTGTTGCGAATGCTCACCGGTGCCGTCAACAGCGTGTGGGGTAAGGGCACCAACCGTCAGATCATCACGCCCACCATCACCGCCGGCATTCGCGGCACGGGCGTGTACACCGAGGTGCTGCCCGAGCAGAACTACCGCAGCTACTTCTGCAATTGCTACGGCACGGTTGACTTGTCCGCAGGCACCAGTAGAACCACCTCCCAATCTGACTATCACCAAGCCTTTTGGGCGGAACCGCAGGCCACGGCCAACGGCTTTCTGACGCCAGCAAAAGCGATCAACCACACCGACGAAGAGCTGGAGTTTCTGGCCAAACTGATTGACCAGCGCACAGCCTGGCAGATCGCCGGCAAAAAGGGAACAAAAGACGGCAACGGAAACAGCAGCTATGGGCAAGAGAAAAAATAGCGCATCACAGCTTGTTGGCGGTGGTTTGGAAGTTGTGTCTTTCGTGATAGCGTTGCCTGGTGTAACAAACTCGTTTAAGGATTTCTCATGACACAGCACAATCTGGTGGGGCGTACCGAAGATGAGGTGCTGTGGCACCAGCGTCGCAGTTTTCTGAAAAATGCGGGTGCCTGGACCGCGCTGGGTGGATTTGGAACCGCATACGCCCAACAGCGCAGCAACGTCGTGGAGCTACGCGGCGACGCTCAGGTCAACGGGCAGCGTTTGCAGGCGCTGCAAAGTATTCAAACTGGTGACAGCGTTGAAACAGGACCTGGCTCCAGGTTGGTGTTCGTGATTGGCAGCACCTCGTTTCTGGTGCGCCAGAACAGCCGCCTGAAAGTGGAACGCGGTGCCACCCTGAACACGGTCAGCGTGTTGCGGTTGCTCACGGGTGCCGTGGCAAGCGTGTGGGGCAAGGGCAGCAGCCGGCAAATCATCACACCCACCCTCACCGCGGGCATTCGCGGCACCGGCGTCTACACCGAGGTGCAACCCGCACAAGGTTTTCGTACCTACCTGTGCAACTGTTACGGCCAGATTGACTTGGCAGTTGGCCCCAACCGCGCGGTTTCTCAATCCATATACCACCAGTCATTCTGGGCTGAACCGCAGCAAAGCTCGCCCGGCCGTTTTTTGCGTCCTGCCAAGAGCCTGGATCACACCGACGAAGAGTTGGAAGTGTTGGCCAGGTTGGTGTCGCAATCCACCCAGTGGCAAATGACCGGTCAGCGCGGTGTGATGAACGGCTCCGGATTTCCGCAGGAGCGCCCCGACCTCAGGCACCCTGGACTGGGGCCGCTCGATACAGATAACAAAGTTAACAAGTAAATACCGGTTCCAGCCCTTATAGATACTGCTCAAACAGCTATTTATTTGATAGCAATAACAACATCAGAAAGAGACACATGACACAGGTCAATCGCAGGAACCTGATCATGAAAACCTCCATGCTCACGCTGGGCACCTTGAGGGTCCCACGTGGTTTTGCACAAGGCGCATGGCCTTCAAAACCATTGCGTCTGGTGGTGCCGTTTGCCCCTGGTGGCAGCAGCGAAATCGTGGCACGCGCCGTGGCCGGTGAAATGGCCAAAACCATCGGCCAAAACGTGTTTGTGGACAACAAGCCCGGCGCGGCTGGCAACATCGCCATGCAGGAAGTGGCGGCATCGACCGATGAGCACACGTTGATCTTGGGTCACATCGGCACGCTCGCGGTGAACCCGTATATCTTTTCCAGGCTGCCGTATGACGCCGCCAAAGAATTTGTGCCTGTCACCCTGGTATCCAAGGTGCCCAGTTTGTATGTGGTGCACCCGGACCTTCCGGTCAAAGACTTGCGCGATTTTGTGGCCCACGCCAAAACCAAACCCGGCCAGTTGAACTACGGTTCAGCGGGTAACGGCAGCGCCGGCCACCTGGCGTTTGAGTACCTGAAAATGGTCAGCAGCACCTTCGTGGTGCACGTGCCTTACCGCGGCACGGGCCCCATGGTCACCGACCTGATGGCGGGCCGCTTACAAGCCGCGTC
>JAYUXO010000464.1:0-6491 GCA_043753505.1 Comamonadaceae bacterium | reverse complement strand
CCGGTCCAGGCAGTACCGGTGCAAGGCGCTGCAGCAAAGCCCACAAGGCCTGTCGGGTGCTGGGTTTGCTCAGGTACAGGTCAAAACCGCTGGCCTGGCAGCGGGCGCGGGTGGTCTCGTCGTCGTGCGCGGAAAACGCCACCACCGTGGCGCGTTTGCGTGCAGGGTCGCTTCGTTCCAGCGCCCGGATGCGCTGCGTGGCTTCAAAGCCATCCAGGACGGGCATTTCCAGGTCCATCAACACCACATCGGGCTGCAAACTGCACACGGCATCCACCGCGGCGCGGCCATTGATGGCGGTGTGCACCACCAGCGGTGGTGTCGGGAACAGGGCACTCGCCACCAGCAGGTTGTACGCGTCGTCGTCCACGATCAGAACCGTGAGGGCGGGCAGGTCGGTGGCCACCAGCACCGTCTCCAGCGCCGTTTCCCCTGTGCCTGTCTCGCCGTGCAGGTAAGTCTCGCCAGGCTGCCCCTCACAGGCGGGCAACACCAGTGTCAGGGTGGTGCCGTCCACCTCATTGCTGTGCATGGACACGTCGCCCTGCTGCACCCGGGCCATCAGCCGCGCCGAGTAAGCACCCAGACCGGTGCCGCCTGCTTTGCCTGTCGTGGTGTATTTGCCAAAAAAAATGTCATGTATCGAGGCCGGAATGCTGCCCGTGTTTTGAATCGCAAGGCTCACCCTGCCTGCACCGCCCACATCGCCTACACCGCCCACATCGTTTGCAAGTGCGTGAAACAGCCGCAGTTGCACGGTGGAACCGTCTGCAGCCGCCTCGACCGCGTTTTTTGCCAGGTTGGCCACAATGGAGTAGCACAGCAGCTCTTCGCCCAGGGCAAACACAAGCGTGGAGGGTTTTTCCAACCGCAGGCGCACCGACTTGGCCGCTGCATGGCCCCTCAGGTCGGCCAGCACGCTGTGCACCACCCGCGCCATGTCCAGCGGCTGGGGTTTGAGTGTGTAGCTGCCCTGCTCCATGCGGTACATGTCCAGCGACAGGTTGACCATGCTGAGCACGCGCACCGCACCGCGCTCGATCATCTTGAGTAACTGTTCCTCCTGGGCACTGGGCGTGCGCAACGCGCGCAGCATGCCGGGTGTGGCAGCGATGCTGGTCAGCGGGGTTTTCAGGTCATGGCGGGCAATGCGCTCCACCTCTTCGCGCACCCGGATGGCCTCGCGCAACGACTGCTCGGCTTCGATGCGGGCAGTCATGTCGACAAACGCGGTGGTGTATTTCGCCACGCGCCCGGCCTTGCCTGCCAGTGCAATGCCTTCGGCATGCACCCAGATGTAGCCACCGCCAACATGCCGCAAGCGGTAGTCTGCGGGCTGCAAGCGGTGTACTTTGCCCGGCTCCATCTGGCGCAACTGGCTCGTGAAAAGTTTACGCAGCGGACCCTCGTCTTCGGGGTGAAGCAGCTCAAAAAAGTCTTGTCGGCTCAGGTCGTGCGCAGGTGCGTAGCCCAGCATTTGTTTAAACCGATCCGAATAATGCAGACGGTTGCTGTGCCCCACCCATTCCAGCGTACCGGCATAGGTGGCACGCACCATCAAGTCCATGCGGTCGTTTTGCTCCAGAGCGTGTTGCTGCTGGCGCTTGACGAGGTAGGAATACACGTTGACCGACAGCAGCGTGATCACCAGGCTGACGGTGCTGCGCACCGCCAGGAAGATGTCCTGATGTAAGTAACACGCCACAGCGGTGAAGGCAATGAGCAGCCCGTTCATCACATTGGCCGTGCGCTGGGGTGCCATGAAGTGAAACATCAGCACTGCCGGGAAGGCCCACAACACACCGGCCACGCCCACGCGCAGCACCTCAGCCACCACGCCGGCCGCAGAAAAAATAAAAAAAATGACTATCGGAATGGGTATGGCCCGCCCACGAAAAAGAGCCAGTGCATTGATGCCCAAAACCGCACCGAAGCCTAAAACAAGGCCGCCCGACATCCAGCGCTCCTGGGTCCACTGCACCGTCGCAATCACCAGGCAGGCCAACACCACAACAGATGCCAGCCCCTGCAGAGGGCGGCGGTACGGGCCCATCACGTCCTGGGCACTCAAGCCAAAGAGGTCAAAACCTGCCTTGTTGCGGTCGGTGTCTGGTTGGGTGGGGCGCGTCATGGGCAAGGAGTTGCTGGCATCAACTGGAGTCGTTGCAGTTTTTCAGTTTATGACTCTATCCCACACCTGTCCTGCACGGGCAGCTATATTTATAGTAGCAATTTCACACATCAAACGCCCGCTGCACAAACCAGTACGCCGCCAGCAGCGCAATCACCACCGAGCCCGCTTTGAGTAGCCCCGTCTGGTAGAAGCGGGTGTTGCGCAACAGGTAAGCCAGCGGCAAAAACGCGGCGACGATGGCCAGTTGGCCCAGCTCCACACCGACGTTGAACGCAATCAGCGCCAGCACCAGGGCTTGCTGGGGCAGACCCAGATCGGCCAGCACTGAGGCGAAGCCAAAACCGTGGATCAGGCCGAACACAAAGGCCATCATCCAGCGTGCGCGGGTGGGGCCACCCGTACCGCGTGGTGGGCGCAAGTTGTTCAGCGCCGCCAACACCACAGAGGCCGCAATGGCCGACTCCACCCACCGCGAAGGCAGGCTGATGATTTGCAGCGCGGCCAGGCTGAGCGTGATGGAGTGGGCGATGGTGAAGGCGGTCACCACTTTGAACACATCTTTAGACACTTCGCCAAAGCCAGAAGCACCGGTGACGTCCAGCGCGGATTCGCTCCAGCCGCTGCGTCGCACCAGTACCGCCGGCAGCAACAGGGCCAGCAAGAACAGGATGTGGTCAAAGCCTATCCAGATGTGCCAGGCACCTTCCACGATGTATTGGCGAATGGTCTCCCATCGGCTGGGCGTGACCAGGGGCAGGTCTTGCCGGGCCGAGGTGGCGCCCAACACGCGGGCGCTCACCTGCTCGGGTTTGCCGACCCCGCTGGGCAACCACTGCACCAGCCCCCGGTGCGTGGGGTCCACGTCGAACAGCGCGCTGTAGCGCACCGAAAGCTGGTCTTTCAGGCCAGGGCATTGCAGGCTGGCTTGCAGCACCGCGTAGGTGCCGTCGCTGTGCTTGTCCAGCGTCAGGGGAGCCGGGTCTTGCCAGGTGCAGGGCTGGTCGGGCGCGCCCGCGCTCAAACGGCTTTGTGCGTACTGCGCAATGGCACGCTCGCGCTGGCGCACCTCGCCCCAGGTCAGCTGGCCGTCGTTGTTGGCATCCAGTTGGAGCACGTAGTCCAGGTCGCGCAACGCAATGTCCCAGCGCAGGCTGAATTGGCCGGTTGCGCCAGGCTTTGCTGTCAGCGTCAGGTAGCTGTCGCTGGGTTTGTGGGCGTGGGCGGGGGCGGCGAACGCCACCCAACACCACAGCAAAACATGCAAAAACCGCTTCATGGCTTGTTTCCTGACAACTGGGCCAACTGCGCCGCCAGCGCCTTCAAAGCCGGGTCTTCATACCCACTGGCTTGCAGCCAGGCCAGCGCGTGTTGCGCAGCCGCAGGTTGTTTGGCTGCCAAAGCTGCGCGCATCAAGATTTCAGCATCACGCGGCTCTTTCTGGGTCTGGTAATTGGCAGTGGCCAGGGCAACAGCTTTTTTGGGGTCGGCTTGCAAGTCCAGTGCAAAACGCGCGGCTTCCTGTTCATGCAGGCTGTCGTTGCGCTGGGCGGCTGCATCAAAACGGTCTTTTAGCTGGGCCGACCAACCTGCCGCACGAAGGTCTTTGGCAGCAAGTCCTGCCAACGCCAGGCGCAGCAGCAACACGTCGGATCGCTCCCAGGTGACCAGCAGCGTCAGCACCTCGCCCGGTCTTTTTTGTTGCAGCAAAAAGTCGGCATAAGCAGCCAGTAAAAATTGGTCAGTGATGCCCAGCGCCAGCGCTTCCTTGAAATAAGCCTCGGCCTGGGCGGGTTGCTGCAAGCGCCAGCTCATCTCGGCCAGGCGGGTGAGCTGCCACATCAGCAATTCAGGCGATTCGCCCGGTCTCTGGCTTCGCGACTTGCCCAGCGCAGCTTTTAATTGTTCGAATGCGCCGGCTAACTGGCCGGTGCTGGCACGGGCGTAGGCCACGCAGCCAGCAGCGGTAAGCGGCGAGGTGAGCGGTGCCATGCGCTGGCATTCGGCTTTGGCGTCGTCATACCGGGCTTGCACCATGAAGATGGCAGCGCGCCAGGCATAGGGCTCGGGGGAGGGCGGGCCGATCTCGGCCGCGCGGGCCAGGCTGGCCAGCGCGCCAGCAAAGTCATGCGTGTACTGCTGCACCATGCCCTTGGCAAGCCAGTAGCGGCCATCAGCCGCTGCAGGGGGCGTGGTGCCCAACGCGGCTAGCGCATAACCAGCGTAACGCGGGTCGCCCTCGGCCATCGCCAGCGAAAAGTAGCGCCGGGCCACGTCGGCACGCAACGCAGCGTCGTCGGGCTGCGCGGCCAGTTGGCGCCGCAACGATTCGACGCGGCTGACGCTGGCGTCGCTGCGGCTGGTGGGCAGGCGCTCCACAACTTCGCTGTCGGTGGCGGGGGTGAAGGGGGCCGCGTTCGCACACGGGGCCAGGGGAATCAGGCAGGCGGTAACGAAGGCTGAAATCAGCGTTTTGGGCATGTGCATGGTGTAAGGCCAAAGTGGGGCCAATCGTACGGGCTGTGTAGGTACGCGCTGTCGGATGCTGTAGATGTGTCGAATTGGCTGCAATGAGATACAGATTCATCGCCAGGGTTGATACATATTTGATAGCGGCTTGAGCAGGTTCAATAAAGGCGGTGAGCCATTCTGACCAATTTTCAAGGTTTTACTCCCAGGACTTACGCAGCCCTGGCGCATTCAGAATGCGGTAAGCGCAAAGGTTCACGCAAATTAAGCATAGAAATTTACCAAACCGTTTTGGGTTTTGGCTCTTTTTGCGTCCTTTGCGTGAACCTTTGCGCTCTTTGCGTTCAAAAATCCCTTCAGAATCCGCGCCCATGGACTTCCCGCCAAAGTTTTCCGCTCACATCCCACTTTCGCAGACGGCCGAGATTGCCCACACCGCGGCCCGCTTGGTGGTGGAAGAGGGGCTGGAATACGGTCCAGCCAAGCGGCGGGCGGTCAAGCAATTGGGTTTGAACGCGCGTGCTGCATTGCCCGATAACGATGCGGTGGAGCAGGCGGTGCGTGAATACATTGAGCTTTTTTGTGCCGACACGCAGCCAGCTGAACTGGCCGCGTTGCGCCGCCTGGCGCTGCTGTGGATGCGACGGCTGGAGGTGTTTCGGCCGTACCTTGCCGGGGCGGTGTGGCATGGCACGGCGACGCGGTTGTCAGATATTTACATCCAACTGTTTTGCGACGATTCGAAAATTGCCGAAATCACGCTGATCGACCAGAAAGTGGATTACGAGCCGCGCAGCGTGCCGGGCTTTACGGGGGAACTGGTGGAGGCGCTGAGCATTTCGGCGCATTGCGCCGAGCTGGGCGACGTGATTGGGGTGCATTTGCTGGTGCATGACCTGGATGATTTGCGCGGCGCGCTCAAGCCCGACAGCAAAGGCCGCAAGCCGCGCGGGGACACCGCGGCTGTTGCGGCGCTGGTTGACAATCAACGCCATGATTGAAACAAAGAATCCCAATCGCCGTCGCTGGTTGACCGCCAGCGTTTCAGGTGCGGCGGTACTGGCAGGGGCAGGCTACGCTTGGTGGAAATTTCAGCCCCATGCGGTGCAAACAGATGCAGTCAGCAACTTCTGGAAGAGCAGTTTTGACACACCGACAGGCCAGAGCGTGGTTATGGCAGGTTTTAAAGGCAAGCCTCTGCTGGTGAATTTCTGGGCTACCTGGTGTCCACCCTGCGTGGAGGAGTTGCCTCTATTAGATGGCTTTTACAAACAAAATGTTGCCAACGGCTGGCAAGTGCTTGGATTAGCCATCGATCAACCTACAGCAGTGCGCAATTTTCTGGTTAAGAAACCCTTGAGTTTTGCGATAGGATTGGCCGGGCTCGAGGGCACCGACTTGGTGAAGTCGCTGGGAAACCTTTCTGGCGCACTGCCCTTCACAGTGGTGTTTGGGCAAAGCGGGCTGCCACTGCATCGCAAAATGGGGCAGGTCAGTGCAGCTGATTTAAATCAGTGGAAGCAGCTGCTATAAATCGAAATTCAGCAAAAATAGAAGACGAACACGTAAGTAAGTGGTTTTTGCATGTGACTTCGTGTAAATTCGCGCAGTGTTTGGTTTTGTGAAAGCTTGGTTGCACCCCCGTTAGCTGGCAACCAACCAAAAGCTGCCTGCAACCCTCGTTGGAGAAAAATAAATGGATCTGCGCAAACTCAAGACCTTGATCGACCTGGTCTCGGATTCCAATGTGTCGGAACTGGAAATCACCGAAGCAGAAGGAAAGGTGCGCATCGTCAAAGGCGGCCAGCACATGATGGTGCAACAAGGCCAGCCCATGATGATGGCCACACCGTCACACATGCCGCAGCAGCCGATGGCCCATGCAGTGGCA
>JAYUXO010000463.1:0-6498 GCA_043753505.1 Comamonadaceae bacterium | reverse complement strand
CCAGGTGTTTGCGCAGCTTGTCAGTGAAGGTGACATCAACTTTCTTCTCCGCCAACTGGGTCTCGAGTTGCAGCAGGAATTTGTCGACAACCCGCAAGATGACATTTTCATCCAGCGCTTTGAAGCTGACCATGGCGTCCAACCGGTTGCGGAACTCGGGGGTGAACAGGCGCTTGATATCAGCCATTTCATCGCCCGCTTCGCGCGGATTGGTAAAGCCAATCGTGGCCTTGTTCATGGTCTCCGCACCAGCGTTGGTGGTCATGATGATGATGACGTTGCGAAAATCGGCCTTGCGCCCGTTGTTATCGGTCAGCGTGCCGTGGTCCATCACTTGCAGCAGCACGTTGAAGATATCGGGGTGCGCTTTTTCAATCTCGTCGAGCAGCAACACGCAATGCGGCTTCTTGGTGACGGCTTCGGTGAGCAAACCACCCTGGTCAAAACCCACGTAACCGGGCGGCGCGCCAATCAAGCGACTCACGGCGTGACGTTCCATGTACTCGCTCATGTCAAAACGGATCAGCTCAATGCCCATGATGTAGGCCAACTGCTTGGCCGCTTCGGTCTTACCAACACCGGTGGGGCCGGAGAACAGGAAGGAGCCAATCGGCTTGTCATCCTTGCCCAGACCTGAGCGGGCCATCTTCACAGCGCTGGCCAGCACATCCAACGCTTTGTCCTGCCCAAAGACCACGCTCTTCAGGTCGCGCTCAAGCGTTTTCAGCTTGCCGCGGTCATCGTTAGACACATTAGCCGGCGGGATGCGGGCAATCTTGGCCACAATTTCTTCCACCTCGGTCTTGGTGATGGTTTTCTTACGCTTGGACGGCGGCAGGATACGCTGGGCGGCACCGGCCTCGTCAATCACGTCAATGGCTTTGTCGGGCAGATGGCGGTCGTTGATGTACTTGGCACTCAGCTCAGCCGCTGCGGTCAGTGCTGCTGCGGCGTATTTCACGCTGTGATGCTCTTCAAAGCGCGACTTCAAGCCCTTCAAGATGTCGATGGTTTCTGCAATAGTCGGCTCGACCACATCGACCTTCTGGAAGCGACGGGACAGGGCGGCATCTTTCTCGAAAATGCCACGGTACTCCGTGAATGTGGTGGCACCGATGCACTTGAGTTGGCCGCTGGACAATGCAGGTTTGAGCAGGTTGGACGCATCTAGCGTGCCGCCGGACGCTGCGCCTGCGCCGATCAGTGTGTGAATTTCGTCAATAAACAAAATGCCATTGGGTTTGTCTTTGAGCGATTTAAGTACGCCTTTCAAACGCTGCTCGAAATCACCCCGATATTTTGTACCAGCCAGAAGCGCTCCCATGTCCAGGGAGAACACGACAGAATCCGCCAAAATTTCTGGCACGTCTTTTTGAGTGATACGCCAGGCCAGGCCCTCAGCGATCGCAGTTTTGCCGACGCCGGCTTCGCCTACCAACAAAGGATTGTTCTTACGGCGGCGGCACAGGATCTGGATCACCCGCTCAACTTCGTATTCGCGGCCAATCAGTGGATCAATCTTGCCGTCTCTGGCAAGCTGGTTCAGGTTTTGGGTGAACTGCTCCAGGGGGGAGGCTTTTTCATTTTTTTCAGTTGCTTCTTCACCCTCGGCAGCACCGTCGCCCGCCTTTGCAGGCTCGGGGGGGTCGCTTTTTTTGATACCGTGGGCAATAAAGTTCACCACGTCCAGGCGGGTCACGCCCTGCTGGTGCAGGTAGTACACGGCGTGTGAATCTTTTTCACCAAAAATCGCGACCAGCACGTTGGCACCCGTCACTTCTTTTTTCCCGTTGCCGGTGGACTGCACGTGCATGATGGCCCGTTGAATAACGCGCTGAAAACCCAGCGTAGGTTGGGTGTCCACGTCATCAGTGCCCGCCACTTGCGGCGTGTTGTCCTTGATGAAATTGGCCAACGATTTACGCAAATCATCAACGTTGGCAGAACATGCGCGCAACACTTCGGCCGCGCTGGGATTGTCCAACAAAGCCAGCAGCAAATGCTCCACCGTGATGAACTCGTGGCGTTGCTGACGCGCCTCGACAAATGCCATGTGGAGACTGACTTCCAATTCCTGCGCAATCATGTGATGTCCTTTTGCCTTGTCAATACCTGTTGCTTACTGTGTTTGCTTGACGCATTCGTTCTATCTGGTTGCCCATTACCCATATTCAACCCACCCTATTCCAACGGCTCACTGACGCACTGCAGCGGATGCCCCGCCTGCTTGGCCGCATCTTGCACCTGATCGACCTTGGTGGCTGCGACATCTTTCGAATAAACCCCGCAAACGCCCCGTCCATCCAGGTGTATCTTCAGCATGATCTGTGTTGCGGTTTCGCGGTCTTTGCTGAAAAATTCCTGGATCACCATCACCACAAATTCCATGGGTGTGTAGTCGTCATTGAGCATGACTACCTGGTGCATCTGCGGGGGCTTGGTTTTTTCAGGGCGGCGTTCGAGCACCACAGAGCCACCGTCTTCCTCACGCTGAGGCAGTGGCTTGGGTGCGGGGGGTTTGCTAGGGGTTTTGGTTGCCATGAACTTCATTTTATCGAGGCAACTCCTGGATGGGGTCGCAGGGGTGATTTGGTGCCAGGAATGAAACATACAAGATCGTAAGCACGCAAATGGAACAGCCCGCACAAGCGGGCTGTTCCGTAAAAACCGGTAGTGGCTACATGTGGTCGATCATGACCTGACCAAAGCCTGAACAGCTGACCTGGGTGGCACCATCCATCAAACGCGCAAAGTCGTAAGTCACCTTCTTGCTGGCGATCGACTTTTCCATCGAGCTGATGATCAGATCTGCCGCAGCAGTCCAGCCCATGTGGCGCAGCATCATTTCCGCAGACAGAATCTCAGAGCCAGGGTTGACATAGTCTTTGCCAGCATACTTGGGTGCGGTGCCGTGCGTGGCTTCAAACATGGCAATGGTGTCGCTCAAATTTGCACCAGGGGCAATGCCAATGCCGCCTACTTGTGCAGCAAGCGCATCCGAAACGTAGTCACCATTCAGATTCAATGTGGCAATCACACTGTACTCAGCGGGGCGCAACAAAATTTGCTGCAAGAAAGCGTCCGCAATGCTGTCTTTAATGGTGATTTCCTTGCCCGTTTTCGGGCTGGCAAATTTGCACCAGGGTCCGCCGTCGATGAGCTGTGCGCCAAATTCTTTCTGCGCCAAAGCGTAAGACCAATCACGGAAACCGCCTTCGGTGTATTTCATGATGTTGCCCTTGTGCACGATCGTCACGCTGGGTTTGTCGTTGTCAATCGCGTACTGAATGGCTTTGCGTACCAGGCGCTCAGTGCCTTCCCGTGAGACAGGCTTGATGCCGATTCCCGAGGTGTTCGGGAAGCGTATTTTCTTGACTCCCATTTCGTCCTGCAAAAACTTGATGAGCTTTTTGGCTTTATCTGACTCGGCTTCGAATTCGATGCCGGCGTAAATGTCTTCCGAGTTCTCCCGGAAGATCACCATGTTGGTTTTGTGAGGCTCTTTAACCGGACTGGGAACACCCGCAAAGTACTGGATGGGGCGCAAGCACACATACAAGTCCAGCTCCTGGCGCAGCGCCACATTCAGCGAACGGATGCCACCGCCGACGGGTGTGGTCAGCGGGCCTTTGATCGACACCACGTAATCACGCACAGCGCTCAGCGTTTCTTCAGGTAACCACACGTCGGGGCCGTACACCTTGGTGGATTTTTCGCCTGCAAACACTTCCATCCAATGGATCTTTTTTGCGCCGGCGTAGGCTTTGGCGACCGCTGCATCGACCACTTTGAGCATGACTGGCGTGATGTCCATGCCCGTGCCGTCGCCCTCAATGTAAGGAATGATGGGCTGATCGGGCACATTCAACGACATGTCGGCGTTGACCGTGATTTTTTGGCCTTCTGCGGGCACTTTGATGTGTTGATACATGAGGAAAAAGTCTCCAGGGGGTGGTGCGAAAAATGTGGCCGGAAAAAATAGATAGCAGCTTCAAATTCTAGCGGCGAAAAAAACTTGTCAACCGACTTCGCGCAGCCCACGTTACGGAATCACCCCGCAAATTTTTGAGGGGAGCTTTTCGAAAAGTCATCGATTTAACTGAAGGATTCTTAAAATGAACAAACTGCTTGCCGCCCTGATCGCTAGTGTTTTCGCTGTGTCTACCGCTTTCGCCGCATCCCACGTTGGCGCTCCTGCTGCTCCAGCCAAGGCCGCTGAAATGAAGAAAGAGGAAAAGCCAGCCGCTAAGGCCGCTATGACAAAAGAAGAAAAAGCAGCTGCTAAAGCTGAGAAGAAAGCCAAAGCTGCCGCCGACAAGAAAGCCAAAATGGAAAAGAAACCCGCTTAATATTTAAGCGACAGAAAAAAGGCCCGCGACTGCGGGCTTTTTTTTGTCTGGGGTTCTTCGCAACTTGTGACAATAAGCAATTCACGTTAACACGTACCAATCTGACCATGACTCCGTTTAAATTCGCCGCTCGATGCCTTTCTGTGACAGCTTTTCTCATAGTGCTGTGCAGTCCCGGGTTGGCTCAAACGCCTCAGACGACTTTGATGCGCGTCAAACTCACGGCGGGCATGCACCAAATCGACACTCAGGTGGCTGTCACTCCCGAGCAGCGATCAATTGGCCTGATGCACCGAACTTCCATGCCGCAACACGAAGGCATGCTGTTCGTGTTCGACGCGCCCACCCAGCAGTGCTTCTGGATGAAAAATACCCTGCTGCCGTTGTCGATTGCCTTTGTGGCAGACGACGGGATGATTGTAAATATCGATGAGATGAAGCCCCAGACACTGGATTCGCACTGCTCTGAAAAACCGGTGCGTTACGTGCTGGAAATGAACCAGGGCTGGTTTGCCAAGAAAGGCATCAAGGCGGGGTTCAAGCTAACGGGCAAGCCGTTTGACGGCCGATGAAAGATGACCTGGTTGCCGGGCAACCTCAACGAGGGATAACCGGCACTCCAGTCATGTTTCATTGATCCCGCAAGGCCAAGTCGTCGTGTCTTCCTTCAAGCGAAGTTGCTCTGCGCGAATTCCCAATTCACCAGTTTGTCTAAAAACGTCTCGACGAACTTGGGGCGGGCATTGCGGTAGTCGATGTAGTAAGCGTGTTCCCACACGTCTACGGTCAATAGCGCTTTGTCAGCTGTGGTCAACGGCGTACCGGCGGCACCCATATTGACGATATCTACCGTGCCGTCCGGTTTTTTCACAAGCCAGGTCCAGCCGGAGCCGAAATTACCCACGGCGCTTTTCACAAACGCTTCCTTGAACGCTGCATAGCTGCCGAACTTGTTGTTAATGGCGGTGGCCAGCGCACCGTCAGGCTCGCCGCCGCCGGCGGGCTTCATGCAGTTCCAGAAGAAGGTGTGATTCCAGATTTGAGCGCTGTTGTTGTAGACGCCACCGGTAGATTTTTTAATGATTTCCTCGAGCGTCAGGGTCTCAAACTCGGTGCCTTTTTGCAGATTGTTCAGGTTGACCACATAGGCGTTGTGGTGCTTGCCATGGTGAAACTCCAGAGTCTCCTGGCTGTAATGGGGTGCCAGTGCGTCTTTGGCATACGGCAGTGCGGGAAGGGTGTGTTCCATGGTCTATTCCTGTGGGGTTGTTGCTGTGGGAGGAGGCGGGCTGGATTGTAGAAACTAAAAAAGGCGTGGTGCCGACACCGTCAGATCAACCCGCCCATGCGCAAGGTCGGCGCGCAAGGCTTGACCCAGATGCGTCTGATCGGGGTGTGTGATTGCATGACCTTCGGTGTCTGTCAGCAGTGCATAGCCGCGCTGAAACACCCGGCGCGGGTCCAGCAAGTCCAGTCGCAACGCGGCGCGTGTCAGACGCTCGTGCTGCGTAGCCTGGGAGGCGGCCAGCGCTCGCGGCAAGCGCAACGAATGCTGCGTCAGCGTCGTTTGCTGGCGTTGGGTCAGTTGCTGCCCGCCATGGCTCAAGCGTTGGCTTGAACGGGATAGTTGCAATTGCTGGCGGGCCACCAAATTGCTGGGGCGACCCAGTTGATTAGCCATGCGGTCCAGTCGCTGACTGTGCTGATTCATGCGCTGGGCAAAGGCCTGTTGTAGCGCGGCCTGTGCGTTGCTCACCACCAGCAACAGTTGCTCGCGCGGCAATGCGGCCAGCTCGGCGGCGGCCGTCGGCGTAGGCGCGCGCAGGTCGGCGCAAAAGTCAGCGATGGTGAAGTCGGTTTCATGACCGACGCCGCAGATGATGGGCACCGGGCTTTGCGCGATGGTGCGGGCCAGCTGCTCGTCGTTGAAGGCCCACAGGTCTTCCAGGGAGCCGCCGCCACGCACAAGCAAAATCACGTCAATGGGAGCTAATTTATGAGCCAAATCGGCCTTGCGGCCTTTTAAATACTGCTCAAGGAGATATAGTTTTGATAGCGCTTGAACCAACTCTCGCGGCGCATCCGCCCCCTGCACGGCCGCTGGAACCAACACGACAGGAATATGCGGCACACGTCTGCGCAGCGCCGT
>JAYUXO010000462.1:0-6501 GCA_043753505.1 Comamonadaceae bacterium | reverse complement strand
GGCAACATTCTTGCAATTGTGGCTAGCAGCCACGGTCTAGTCACATCTCTTTATTAAAAGCCACTAAAGGAAACGTCATGCGCAATTCTGGTAAAGCTCCCACGATGGCTGTGTGGGTGGTGTCTCTAGTGCTCTTTCTCGTCGCTCTTGTTGCCCATTTCGGTCTGGCGAAGATACCCGAGCCAGTTGCAACTTGGTCTTGGATCGTTGGTTTTGGCCTTTTGCTGGCGGCATGTCGCCTTCGCGGGCTGTAAACTATTTTGTACGGGCTTGCGGCCTAACAATTCGTTCAAGCCGACACCGCATCGTGGCGTCAACAGCGTGCTGTGCGCAACGCTGCACGCTGTTGCCACCCCGCCACAAAGCGGCTTAACTCATGCGTTATGCGACGCGTCACACGGACTCCTCTATTTGAGTGGCAGTCTCTATATCCTGGTCAGATCTTCATGCTTGCCCCAGCAATGCAGTAAACAGATGCCGTTCGCAAACTGAATCGCCACATTGGGCACAAAACGGATTCAGCGCATGATGGTTTGGGAAATTTAAGCCAATTTGGCCTGTAGCCCTTGCAGATATTGCTGAAGCAGCTATTGAATCAGTAGCAAAAAATGTGTTTTGGGCTGCCTCGATGGCGCGCACCGCTTGCGCCACACGCTGTTGACCCAGTCCATACACCACCTGGTAAGCCACTTGCGCACGAGCCAGCGCCTGGCGCAGCAGCGCATCCACCGGCTCGCGCACCTGGGGGCCGTCGCGTTGCAGGCCGTCGGCTACCCACGGCATGTCCAGGCCCATCAGCAGGGTGATGTGGAAACGGCGCTGGTGGTGGGCGGCAAGGGGGTGCAGCGAGGTGTCGGCAAACAGGTACTCGCTGTACACGGCAATCGTCAACGCCGTGGTGTCGGCAATCAGCCAGTCCAGCCCCGGCGTTTGGGCGGCTGAGTTAATGCAACGCGCCTGCTCATGGGCAATGGCCTGCTGCTCATGGGCCTGCGGCGTGCGGGCGCGCTGGTCGCACCACTGGCGTAGCACTTCGGGCACGACCTGGGCTTGCAATCCACGCTGCCGGGCAACGTCGGCCAGCGCGAGCGAGAGCTGGGTTTTGCCGGTGCTTTCGGCACCTAGCAGCGCAATTTTTAGGGGGCGGTGAGTGCGCGTTTCCATTGCCACCAACCCAGCACACTCAAGAGCGCAAACACCGTATACAGCCCTGTGGTCAGCCACAGGCCTTTGTATGCAAACAGCCCTACGCTGGCCACGTTAACAATTAACCACACCAGCCAGTTTTCCAGAAACTTGCGGCCCAACAGAAATTGGCCTATCACGCTCAGTGCGGTGGGAAAAGCATCCAGCCAGGGCACATCAGAATCGGTGTAATTTATGAGAAATAGGGCTACAACCCAAGTAAAAACTGCTGAAGCAGCTATGGTTTTGATAGTGCCTGCCAAGCTCAGGGTGCTGACTTTCAAAGCGGAGCCATCGGGCCGCACACCGTGCAGCCACTGCCACCAACCCCACAGTGCCACCACCGCAAAAAACACCTGCAAGGCCGCTTCGCCGTACAGCTTGCTATTCCAAAACAACGCGAAGTACATCGCCGAGCTGATGATGGCCAGCGGCCAGCCCCAGTGAATCTGGCGAATGTTGCAGGCGACCATGGCCAACGCGACGATGACAGCGACCAACTCCAGCCAGGTGGTGGGTGCACCCCAGGCGGTGAAGGCGACGGCGAAGAGGTTTTCCATTCGTTTTGTTCCCTCTCCCATCCGGAGAGGGTTAGGGTCAGGGTGATGGTGTCGCGATAAGCGCTAAGTTGCCGAGGGAAAGGCCCTTACCTCAGCCCTCTCCGGCACCTGAAAGCGAAGCCTTTGGCTTCACGTGCGGGAGTAGGAGGAAGACGGGGGATAAAAGGCATGTGGTTCGTCAACCTGTCACTTCGCAATCTGCACATACACCTCACCCTTGCGCACCATGCCCAGCTCCATGCGGGCTCTTTCTTCGACCATCTCCAGGCCCTCTTTCAAATCGCGCACCTCGGCGGCCAGGCGGTCGTTGGCCAATTGGGCCTGCACGCTGGCTGTCTTTTGCAGCTCCAGCTTTTCCTGTAATGCCGCCACATTGGGCACGCTACCCCGGCTGAACCACAGCTGGGCGTGCAGCACGCCCAGCAGCGCTAGAAGTAGAACGGGGACGAAGCGGCTGGACATGCTGATCAAGGTTTCGCCGCCGGGCCGACGAGATGACCAAGCGCAGGCTTTGCCTGTTCGGGCGAAACGCTCCCCCCGCACTGGCAAGGCCAGGGCTTCTGCCCCGGCCTGGGGCAGCGCAGCACACGCAGTGGCAATCGTGGGGGCATAACTACCTCAGGTTGTAAAACGCCGCCTTGCCCGGGTAGCTGGCCACGTCGCCCAGGTCTTCTTCGATGCGTAGCAACTGGTTGTACTTGGCCGTGCGGTCGCTGCGGCTTAACGATCCAGTCTTGATCTGCCCGGCATTGGTGCCCACCGCAATGTCAGCAATGGTGGAGTCTTCGGTTTCGCCGCTGCGGTGGCTGATGACGGCCGTGTAGCCTGCGCGCTTGGCCATCTCGATCGCTGCAAACGTCTCGGTGAGCGTGCCAATCTGGTTGATCTTGATGAGGATGGAATTGGCAATCTTGCGGTCAATGCCTTCTTTCAAAATTTTGGTGTTGGTGACGAATAAATCGTCGCCCACTAACTGCACCTTCTGGCCCAGGCGCTGGGTGAGCACATGCCAGCCATCCCAGTCGTTCTCGGCCATGCCGTCTTCAATGCTGATGATGGGGTACTTGCGCGTCCAGGTGGCCAGAATTTCGGTCCATTCCTCGGCGTTCAAGCTCAGGCCTTCTGCGCCCAGCACGTAGCGGCCGTCTTTGTAAAACTCGCTGGCCGCGCAGTCCAGACCCAGCGCAATCTGCTCGCCCTGCTTGTAGCCTGCCGCCTCAATCGCTTGCAAAATCATTTGAATGGCGGCTTCGTGGTTGGCCACGTTGGGTGCAAAGCCGCCTTCGTCACCCACTGCCACGCTCATGCCCTTGTCGTGCAGGATTTTCTTGAGTGCGTGGAACACCTCTGCTCCCCAGCGCAGCGACTCGCGGAAGCTGGGCGCACCCACGGGAATGATCATCAGCTCCTGCAGATCGAGGTTGTTGTTGGCATGCGCGCCGCCATTGACCACGTTCATCATGGGCACCGGCATCTGCATGCCGCCCATGCCACCAAAGTAGCGGTACAGCGGCAAACCCGACTCTTCGGCGGCCGCACGGGCCACGGCCATGCTCACGGCCAGCGTGGCGTTGGCTCCCAAGCGACTTTTGTTGTCGGTGCCGTCCAGGTCAATCAGGGTTTTGTCCAGAAAGGCTTGTTCGGATGCGTCCAGGCCCAAAATGGACTCGGAGATTTCGGTGTTGATGTGCTCCACGGCCTTAAGAACGCCCTTACCCAGGTAGCGGCCCATATCGCCATCACGCAGCTCGATCGCTTCGCGCGAGCCGGTTGACGCACCCGAGGGCACGGCAGCGCGACCCATGGTGCCGGACTCCAGCAACACATCACATTCCACCGTGGGGTTGCCACGGGAATCAAGAATTTCGCGACCCACGATGTCAACAATTGCGCTCATGAACAGATCCTTTCAGGGGGTTACTTCAAAACTGGTTTCGCATCCAGGGGGTTTGCAGGCTTTCCATTGTGTTTTCGGTGATGAAATAAAAGCTGGGATACACCACCACCGCAATGCCAAAGTAGATCCATCCATATCGCCGCAGCTCGGCAGCGATGGAACCCCACGACGCATGCCCGATCCCAGCCACCCAAAGGTAAAGCAGCAACGCGAGCATGAATCGGGTTTCCATGGCACCCGGCACCACGGCTAACGATGCGATCACCAAGGCACCGGTCAGTAAATAGCTATGCCGTACCGGCTTGAATTGTGCAGGCGTCAAGGGTGTCGTGGTTACCAGGGTGTTTCGATCGGCTCTGCCCGCCTTGATCGATAACAGTGACAGCAATACCAGAGTGATGCACGCCAGGCTGGTGATTTTTTTGTCTGGTGAAGACTCGCGCACATATACCGTTCCGTCGCGCACGTCCAGGCCGTTAACAAAATGGCGCACGTATAACGCTGCGAAATCAACCGGGTGCTTGAGCACGATTTTCAAATAATCAGACACGTTGGTGACGGCGCTGCTGGCGGTGGTTAATCCATTGGCAAGCGGATACGCCGCCACGGCAATATCTTTGGTCAATTGAACGCCATCGGGGTCCGCGTAAATCAAGCCGGGCCGACTCGGCTCCCGGCCGGATTGGTCGGGGCCAATCGCGGTTTCATAGCGTTGAACGGTGACACCCCATGCAAGCTGTTGCGCAAACAGCGAGACGTTTTGGCTTGCGAAGGCGACGGCCGGATTGGCACTGGTGATGCCATGAATTTTCTGGTTCATCAGCACTTGGGGAATGCACGACAAAGCAAGGCCGATGGCCATGTAAATCAAAAAATGCCGACGCTGGTGAAATTGCAAAACAACAGCCAGAACAACCAGGCAAATAGCGAACAGGAAAATCGTGCGCGTGTTGTAAGCCGCACCCAAAGCCACTCCCGCGGCCAAGGCATAAACCATACGAATCCAATAGGCGTCTGACGGTGGATGGTCGCGACAGCACAACACCCAATAGATACCCAGCCACATCAGCAAAATGGCGGGCAAGTCACTCAGCGGATAAATGATGAGGCCGGGGTAAACAGCCACCACCACCAGCACCAGCAGCAGACTGCGCAGCCAGCTGACTTGCCCGTCTGCAAGGCGCCGGTAAGTCACGGGTAGCAGAAGGCCCAAACCAAGTGCAAAGACAACCGAGGAATAGGCTTTGAAGGCGGCAAGTGGATTGAATCCCAGGTGGTAAAAAAAATAGGCAATCCTGCCCATGACCCAAGGGAAAAAGTACCCGCGAATCATGTATTCAATGGGTACTGCGTCAGGCAGGATAGCCATCAGCCAATAGACCTCGGCGTCATATTTAAAAACGCTGACGTCATGCCAAAGATGCACAGACAACAGCACCAGGCCCGACAGGAACACAGCCCATGCCAGGGGCCTGGTGCCAGGTATCTTTTGCAGAAAAGCTAAAACGTCAGCATGCCTTTGCATAAATGGCTACACGCCTTCAACCAACAGCATGTGCATGACCGCTGCGCCTTGACGGGCGTCACGCGCCGCCAGGTACTCAGGACTGTCGTAGAACGCCTGAGCCTGTGCAGTTGAAGGAAACTTCAGCATCACCAGCCGGGAAGGTGACCAATCACCCTCTAGCACCTGCACAGCACCGCCTCGAACACACACCTGTGCACCACCGGCCTTCATGGCCAGCGTAGAGAGCTTTTTGTATTGCTCGTACTGCTGCGGGTCGGTGACATTCACGTCTGCAATGATGTAAGCGCTAGACAAAGTGGTTCTCCAGGTAGCCGTTGCGTTTGGTGACTTGGTCAAGCGCCACCAGCGTTTCGAGTAGGGCTTTCATGTGTTTGAGTGGCACGGCGTTCGGGCCGTCGCTCAACGCTTTGGCGGGGTCGGGGTGCGTTTCCATGAACAAACCTGCCACACCCACCCCCACGGCGGCACGTGCCAACACCGGCACCATCTCGCGTGCACCGCCGCTGCTGGTGCCCTGGCCGCCCGGTTTCTGTACCGAATGTGTCACATCAAACACCACTGGTGCGCCCGTGTTGCGCATCTCTGCCAGACTGGTCATGTCGGCCACGAGGTTGTTGTAGCCAAAGCTCACGCCACGCTCGCAAGCCATAAAACGGTCTTCGCTCAAGCCTTTTTCGCGGGCAGCGGCACGGGCTTTGTCGATCACGTTTTTCATGTCCCACGGTGCCAGGAATTGCCCCTTTTTGATGTTCACAGGCAAGCCGCTTTGTGCCACGGCATGAATGAAGTCGGTCTGACGGCAAAGAAAGGCGGGCGTTTGCAACACGTCCACAACGTTGGCAACCTCGGCGATGTGGGCCTCGCTGTGCACGTCGGTGAGTATGGGCAAATTCAACTCTTTCTTGACCTTGGCCAGTATTTCCAGGCCACGCTGCATGCCCGGACCGCGAAAGCTGGTGCCCGACGAGCGATTGGCTTTGTCGTAGCTGCTTTTAAAAATGAATGGGATGCCAAGGGATGCCGTGATGTCCTTCAATGCGCCAGCGGTGTCCATCTGCAATTGCTCAGACTCCACCACGCAGGGGCCTGCGATCAGAAAAAAGGGCTTGTCAAGGCCGACGTCAAATCCGCAAATCCGCATGTCACGCCACCGCCTTCAGAGAAATGCGTTGGGAGTTGCCTGCGCTTTTGTGGTCCAGCGCCGCTTTCACGAACGCATTGAACAGCGGGTGCCCCGCCCACGGGGTGGACTTGAACTCGGGGTGAAACTGCACACCCACAAACCAGGGGTGCGTGGCGTGGGGCAACTCCACCATTTCAGTCAGCTGCTC
>JAYUXO010000461.1:0-6517 GCA_043753505.1 Comamonadaceae bacterium | reverse complement strand
GCTTTTATGTGGTCACGCCGTTTGCGCTGGCGGGCGGCTCGTCCGTGGTGCTGGTGCAGCGTGGCTGGGTGCCGCGCAATTTTGTGGATCGCAGCGCGCTGCCTGATGTGCCGACACCGTCGGGTGAGGTGTCGCTGCAAGGCGTCGTGGCTGCGCCTCCGGGACGTTTGTTTGAGTTTGACGAGCCGACGGTGGCAACTGGGGCTGCTTCGGGGTCATCGCGTATCCGGCAAAATCTGAGCTTGCCCGCTTTTGCAACTGAAACCGGCTTGCCTCTGTTGGCAGTCACCGTGTTGCAAACTGTCGGCCCGCCGGATGATGGCTTGCAGCGCAACTGGCCTGCACCCAAAACCGGCATTGAAAAACACCATGGTTACGCCTTCCAATGGTTTGCCCTTTCGGGGCTGATCGCACTGCTTTATGTCTGGTTCCAATTCGTCGCCCCCCGCCGCCGTGCCGCCAACACCCGTTCTGACGCCTGAAAACGACCAACCCCTGGGCCTGACGGTGCACGGCCTGCCCACACCGCAAGACGCTTTGGGTGCTGTGCCGGGCCGCCCTTTGAGTCGGCCTTTGGGGCGCTGGAAAATGATGGCGGTGATGCTGATCTGCGCAGCACCAGTCGTTGCGTCCTACTTCACCTACTACGTAATACGCCCCGAAGGCCGCCGCAATTTCGGTGAGCTGATCACGCCGCAGCGCCCCACGCCTGCCATTACCGCTACCAACCTGCAAGGCAAAACGCAAGACCTGCGCGCGCTCAAGGGTCAGTGGCTGCTGGTCAGCGTGGCCGGCGGTGCCTGTGACGCGGCGTGCGAGCAGCACCTATACCTGCAGCGCCAGGTGCGCGAAAGTCTGGGCAAAGAAAAGGCCCGGCTTGATTGGGTCTGGCTTATCCCCGACAACGCGCCGGTGCGCACCGAACTGCAGCCCGCGCTGGCGCAGGCTACGGTATTGCGCGTGCCTGCCGCTGAACTGGCGGCCTGGTTGGCTCCGGCGGCGGGTGGGCAAACCAGTGGGCAACTGAGCGATCACCTGTATGTGGTCGACCCGATGGGTAACTGGATGATGCGTTTGCCGGCCCGCCTGGACAAGGCCCAGACCCCTAAAGCCAAACGTGACCTGGAGCGCCTGCTGCGCGCTTCTGCGTCCTGGGACATTGCGGGCCGCGACGACATCAAACCGCCGGGCTCCGTACCACCCGCCGCCAAACCATAAACCCGAAAACCATGGACACGCAGCCCCTGTACGACCTGTCTCCGGTACTCACGCTCATGGGTGTGGGCCTGCTGGGCGCGTTGGGCCCGCTGGCCTGGATCTGGCTGCGCAACAAAAACGCGGCTCCCACCCGCCGTCTGCAAGCCCTCACGCTGCTCACACTGTTCCTGACGTTCGACCTGGTTCTGTTCGGAGCGTTTACCCGCCTGACGGACTCCGGCTTGGGCTGCCCCGACTGGCCGGGTTGCTACGGCAGCGCCACGCCGGTCGGCGCGCGGGCAGAAATCAGCGCGGCGCAAGAGGCCCTTCCAAGTGGCCCCGTGACGCACAAAAAAGCCTGGATCGAGATGATTCACCGCTACATGGCCACGGGGGTCGGCGTGCTGATCCTGACCCTCACGGTGGCCTCCTGGCTGGCCAGCCGACACCGGCAGGGCGGCGTGCCGGTGAACCCCTGGCTGCCGACCTTCACCTTGGTGTGGGTGTGTGTGCAGGGTGCGTTTGGTGCGCTCACCGTCACCATGAAACTGTTTCCCGCCATCGTCACGCTGCATTTGCTGGGCGGCTTGGTGCTGCTGATGCTGCTGTGCGCGCAAGCCGTACGCTTGTCGCATGCGCAAGACGAGCGTATGCCCACGCCCATTGGCAGCACCACCCGTGCGCTGTTGGTGGGCGGATTTGCGCTGCTGTGGTTGCAAATTGCGCTGGGCGGTTGGGTCAGCACCAACTACGCGGTGCTGGCCTGCACCGACTTCCCCACCTGTCACGGCAAATGGTGGCCCTACATGGACTTCTCCCAAGGCTTTGAAATCTGGCGGCAGCTGGGCAAAACCGGAGAAGGCGAAAACATTGGTTTTGCCGCACTCACCGCCATCCACTACACCCACCGCCTGAGCGCGTACCTGGTGTTCGCCGTGTTGGGTGTGCTGGTGTGGCGCATGCGCCGCGTACCCGCCCTGCGCCGCCAGAGCGCCTGGCTGGCGGGACTGCTGGCGCTGCAGTTTTTGACAGGTCTGTCAAATGTTGTGTTGGGTTGGCCGCTGATTGCCGCTGTGTTGCACACGGGCGGCGCAGCGGCTTTGGTGATCGTGCTGACTTGGGCCGTGTGTGAAAGCCGTTTGGCCGTGGACACGCTCAGCGCTTCACGGCTGCGGGCATCGAGTTTGTCGGCATGAAAGTAGCTGGTCTTTCAGTCCGATTTTTGAACGCCGAGGACGCAAAGGTTTCGCAGGGAGCGCAGAGGAAGACCGCAGAAAATTTTGGCTGTTCTTTTGTGGACTGTGCGTAAACCTCTGCGACCTCTGCGTTCAAAAAGTCTTATTGCCTTAGCCTTCCGCCCCATGAACATCGTCCAACAGTTTTACGCCCTGACCAAGCCGCGCGTGGTGCAATTGATCGTGTTTTGTGCGCTGATTGGCATGGTGCTGGCCGTGCCGGGTGTGCCGGTGTGGGCCGAGGTGCGGTTGGCGTTGCTGGCCTGCGCGGGTATCTGGCTGGTGGCGGGGGCCGCGGCGGCGTTCAACTGCATCGTGGAAAAAGGCATAGACGCCAAGATGAAGCGCACCGCCTGGCGGCCCACAGCTAAAGGCGAGTTGAGCGACGTGCAAACCTTTGTTTTTTCCGCCATCTTGTGTGCCGCAGGCTCGGCCATCTTGTACATCTGGATCAATCCCTTGACGATGTGGCTGACCTTTGCCACCTTCATTGGCTACGCGGTGATCTACACCGTCATCCTGAAACCCCGCACCCCGCAAAACATCGTCATCGGCGGCGCGTCCGGTGCCATGCCGCCGGTGCTGGGCTGGGCTGCGATGACGGGCGACGTCAGCCCCGAAGCCCTCATCCTGTTTCTCATCATCTTCTTGTGGACGCCCCCGCATTTCTGGGCGCTGGCCCTGTACCGGGTGGAGGACTACCGCAAGTCTGGTCTGCCCATGCTGCCCATTACCCACGGCAACGAATTCACGCGCCTGCAAATCTGGCTGTACACGCTGGTGCTGTTCGCCGCGTGTTTGATGCCGTTTGCTTACGGCATGAGCTCATGGCTGTACCTGGCTGCGGCGGTGGTGCTGAGCGTGGGTTTTTGCGGTTACGGCTTCGCCCTGTGGCGCAACTACTCCGACGCGCTGGCCCGCAAAACTTTCCGCTTCTCGTTGATCCACCTGAGCGCGCTGTTCGCGGCGTTGTTGGTGGATCACTATGTGTTTTAGGCCTGCTTATTTGCTACTGTATTCGTAGCTGCTTGAGCAATGAATACAAGGACTGCTGGCTGGTTTGACTTGAAATCCGCAGTGCCGTGGAAAAATGGGGTCAGATCCCGATTCAGGACGGGGTTTAACCCGAGGCGCGACAAAACAAATACGAAATCGGGCTCTGACCCCGTTTTTGGGTTCCGAAGCGGGAGATCGGTCGCGCACAAGGATTCGATTCAAATTTGAACCACCCGGCAATTTGCCGTACGATTACACAGTTCGATCACCCATTGACATTCATCCCATGACCGCCACCCTCACCACCGACACGGCCCGCCTGGAAGCGCGCATCTCCACCAACCTGCACAGCATGCTCAAGCGCGCTGCACAGCTACAAGGGCGCACGATGACGGATTTTGTGATTGATGCCGTGCAGTCTGCCGCCCGCAACACGATTGAGCAGGCTGATATGGTGAGCCTCACCTTGACGGATCAAGAGGCATTTGCACAAGCGCTGCTCGCGCCACCCAAACCCAAAGCAGCGCTCAAGCGTGCTTTTGCACAGCGCAAGAAACTGCTGGCATGAGCCGCTTTCGTGTGAGCCTGCTGCAAGGGCAGCTGGATCGCAGCGCGTTTCAAAGTGGCTCGGCACCACTGGATCGCTACCTGAGGGAGCAGGCTACGCAAGACACGCGCAGGCGGGTGGCGGCATGCTTTGTGGCGCTGGACGGGGCGCTGATTGCGGGCTACTACACGCTCGCTTCTGCCAGCGTTTTGCTTCGCGAGCTACCGGCGCCAGTTGCGAAAAAACTGCCGCGCTACCCGACCGTGCCCGCGGTTCGCATGGGGCGGCTGGCTGTGGATCAGGCATTCAAAGGGCAGGGGCTCGGTGCGGCCTTGCTGGCAGACGCTTTGAATCGCTGCATCCAATCCGACATCGCGGCCTATGCCTTGATCGTCAATGCGAAGGACGAGCCAGCCGCTCGTTTCTATCGGCACCATGGTTTCATCGCCTTGCCAGATTCAGCGCTGAGCTTTTTTTTGCCTTTGGCGACAGCCAAAGCTGCGTTGGCTTGAATCAAACGCTATATTATTTATAGCTGCTTGAGCAATGAATACAGGGGCTACTGGCAGTTTTGGCTTGAAATCTGCAACGACGTGAGAAAAATGGGGTCGGATCCCGATTCAGGACGCGGTCTGTCCGAAGCGCTATAAAACAACTACGAAATCGGGCTCTGACCCCGTTTTTCGGTTCCGGGGCGCGACGCGAGTTTCACTTGAGCTTGGCCTACGCCCAATTCAAAAGACGAGCCTTTACGCCAAGCGCTCGGTAGCAAACCGTTCGATTTCGGAAATCATGCTTTTAACGTCTTCACTCGTGTACTCGCCGGACTTTCCATGAGCGGCGCTGTTGCGCACAGCGGCAAGCGACGTAACTCGCTTCTGAACCAGGACGTTGTACTCACCGGCTTTCGCTAGATCAGCGTTCATTCGCTCCATGCTGCCAGCAGGAAGGTTCTGTTTTGCGCACAAACTGCGCAAGGTGTTTTCAAGAACAACACCAGCTACTACTGCGGCAGCCGCATGGTAGCCAGACGCCGATAACTCTCGAGCCTGATCAAGCTCACCTCCCGCGAGCTCTGCTTGAACAAGGTTGCGAATTGAATTCAGATACCCGCCCTCGAAGTCTTCCCGCGCGGCGAGAAAAACGGCGCCCATACGCTTGAGGCGAGTTGGGCTTTCCTCACAGGACTGCACTTCCCCTGCTTCTACAAGGGCGGCATAGTGCTCCGACTCCTTGCCGCAGGCGTTCGAGACCAAATTTCGTGCTTTTACAGCCCAGTTCAGGATCAAGTCTTCGTCTATGTGTGTATGTGAGCTTCCACCCATATGGGTTTGCTCCCCTGACTTTGTCCCCTCGACTTGCTTGAGTTGGTCGGAAAGTTCTTGAAAGCGTTGAGCGAATTTTTCCATGGTGTTAAAGCGTAAAGCAGGTCGTACGCGATGCTTCCGTAGTCTCCGGACAGACCGCAATCGGGGTCAGAGCAAAATTTCGTGTTTTTTCCCCGCGCGCCGACTAAACCGCGTCCTGAATTTTGATCTGACCCCAATTGCTTATCACTGCGCCTTCAACAGCCCCAGCTTCTCCACCAGCGCCTTCTCCTTGACAAACGTGTCTTTCGCAAACTGCGTATACGCCGTGCTGGACAGGTATTTGGGCACCATGTCATATCGGGCCAGGGCGGTTTTGTAGCTGTCTTGCTCCATGGCTTGCTTGAACCCGTCGTGCAGGCGCTTGACGACGGCTGCAGGCGTACCTTTTGGGGCGCCGATGCCGAAAGGTGAGTTTTGCACCAGGTCCAGGCCGAGCTCTTTCAGCGTGGGCGCGTCGGGGAATTTTTCCAGGCGCTGCTCACCCCAGGTGTTGAGCACGCGCAGCTTGCCGGCGGCTACCTGCGGGGCAAAACCGGTGGAGTCGGCTGCGGCCATGATTTGCCCACCCAGAATGGATTGCATCAAGTCGGCGCTGCCTTTGTAGGGCACGTGCAACAACTCCAGGCCCAGCTTTTGCGCAATCAGCTCCATCGTCAGGTGTGGGCTGGTCAGCGTACCGGTGGAGCCGTAGCTGAGCTTGCCGGGGTTGGCTTTGGCCCAGCCCACGAAGTGTGTCCAGGTGCGCAGCGGCGAGTCGGCGGGCACCACCAGGCCGAAGGCGTAACCGGTCACATTCAGCACGTAGCTGATATCGCTCACCGGGTCCCAGGTCAGCTTGGTGGTGTAGGGCAGGCGGAACACGCCCAGCGGGATCTGCGCCACGGTGTAGCCGTCGGCAGCCGAGGTTTGCAATTGCTGAGCGGGCAGCGTGCCGCCCGCGCCAGGCTTGTTTTCAACCACCACGGACTGACCCAGAATTTTGCTGGCGTTGTCTGCCAGGGCACGCATGGTGATGTCGGTGGGGCCACCGGCGGGGAACGCAATAAGGAGTTTGATGGGTTTGTTGGGGAAGGCGGCGCTTTGGGCAAACGCAGGCAGGGCCAGGGTGGCAGTGGAGGCCAGGACTAAGTTGCGGCGACGGATGGACATAATGATCTTTCGGGTTTATATGC
>JAYUXO010000460.1:0-6517 GCA_043753505.1 Comamonadaceae bacterium | reverse complement strand
AAACCAAAAAAGGCAGCTTCTACCTGGTGCCTGCCCCGCTGGACTTTGGCTGTTCGACCCAAGCCTCTTTGACCGACGTGCTGCCCCAGGCCACGCTGCAAACCGCAGCGCGCTTGACGCACTGGATTGGCGAGAACGCCAAAACCACGCGGGCTTACTTGAAGCGCGTGGGTGACCTGTACCCGCTGGCACTGCCCATTCAAGCCCAGCAAATTGTGGAACTGCCCCGCGAGGTGCATAAGAAAGGTGATCACGGTGGCACCGGCTCGGCCAGTTTCGATGCATCAGCCCTACTGGCACCCGCTTTGTTGGGCCACGACATCGGTCTGGTGAGCGAAGCGGGCATGCCCGCCATTGCCGACCCGGGATCGTCGGTGGTGCGTGCCGCCCACACGCTGGGCTTGCGCGTGGTGCCACTGGTGGGGCCAGTGTCTTTGTTGCTGGGGCTGGCGGCCAGTGGTTTAAACGGCCAGAACTTCGCCTTTGTGGGTTACTTGCCGCAAGACCCCACAGAGCGGGTGCACAGAATCAAAGAACTGGAATCACTGGCGCTGAAAACCGGCCAAGCCCAGCTGTTCATTGAAACGCCTTATCGAAACGCGGCTTTGCTGTCGGCGTTGGTGCAAACGCTGCAAAGCAATACCCGTCTGGCCGTCAGCAGCGGTCTGACTTTGCCGACGGCTGTCACGCGCAGTGAAACCATCAAGGGCTGGCGGGCTCAACCGGGAGGCGTGGGGGATGCACCAGCGGTGTTTGCGTTGGGGCGGTAAGGCTCTGGTGCGCTGAGGTTTTTTGAACGCAAAGGACACAAAGGTTACGCAGGGTACGCAAAAAAACAGCCAAAAGGTTTGGAAAATGGCCTTTTTTGGTCATGCCTTTTTGAATTCTTCTGCGATCTCTGCGATCTCTGCGATCTCTGCGAAACCTCTGCGCCCTCTACGTTTAAAAAATTAACGCACACCTATCGCACCGCAGGCACTGCCCGCGCCGCCCGCACTGCGCCTTCACCCACGGCCGCGCCAAAACGCTTGGCCAGCCGCTCGGCCACATTTTCGCGGCGGGTGTAGTCCACCAGGTCTTCGGCTTTAATGACCTCGCGGGCCACAAAATCCAGACTGCCCAACTGGTCGGCCAGGCCCAGCTCGATGGCTTGCTGGCCGGTCCAGAACAGGCCGCTGAACAGTTCGGGGCTGTCTTTCAAGCGCTCGCCGCGACCGGCTTTCACCACCGCAATGAACTGTTTATGAATCTGGTCCAGCATGGTTTGGGCAAAGGCGCGCTGGGCTTCGGTTTGCGGACTGAAGGGGTCTAAAAAGCCCTTGTTGGCACCAGCGGTCATCAAGCGCCGCTCCACGCCCAGTTTTTCCATGAGCCCGGTGAACCCAAACCCGTCCATCAGCACGCCAATGCTGCCTACGATGCTGGCCTTGTCCACATAAATTTTGTCGGTAGCAGCAGCAATGTAGTAGGCCGCCGAGGCGCACGACTCTTCCACGACGGCGTAAATGGGCTTGTTGTGCTTGGTCTTCAAGCGCTTGATCTCGTCGTTGATGATGCCCGCCTGCACCGGGCTGCCGCCGGGGGAGTTGATGAGCAGCACGATGCCCTGGGCGCTGGTGTCTTCAAACGCAGCGCGTAACGCGTTCACGATGCCCTCGGCGCTGGCGTCTGCACCTGAGGCAATCTCGCCCTTGATTTCCACCACAGCGGTGTGCATGCCGGTTTTGTCGACGCTGCTGGGGCCGCCCTTGCCGGTCAGCGACCACAGCACAAACCCTGCAAACAACAACCACGCCAGGCGTGTGAACAGCCGCCAGCGGCGTGCTGTTTTCTGCTCGGCCAGGGTGGCAAACAACAGCTTTTCCATCGTGGCGCTAGCCCATTGGCCGTTGGATGGCGTGGGGTCATTCGTGTTGTTAGCTATGTTTTTTGTAGCTGCTTGAGCAGGATTCGTATGGGCAAACGGGTTATTTGACTCTGAATCAGTGTCTTTGGGAAATTGGGGTTCAGACATGGGGTGTGGGCTAAAAAGCCACAGGTTGAAGATTGAAAGCAGTATGCCAGTGCACCACACCGCCTGCTTCACTCAGGGTGATTTTGACCAGACCGCCCCGGCACGGCCCGCCGCCGCATTCCCCGCTGTCGGGTTTGTAGGCCGCGCCGTGCGTGGCGCACAGCAGCCATTGGCCGCTGTCGTCAAAAAACCGGTTGGGCTGGTAGTCCATTTCCATGGCAATGTGGTTGCAGCGATTCAGATAGGCGTGCACCCGTCCTTCAAATCGAATGGCAAAGGCGCGGCAGGTCTGGCCGCCGTAAGTCACGTCAAATGACACGGCCGCACCGCCGTCGGTCAGGTCGGTGCTGTTGCATACAGGGTATGTGTCAGTCATGTTCAAGCGTTGTCGGTCAGCCACTGGTGCAGCTGCGCCACCGAATGCGCCACAAAACGCGGCTGTAAAACGGTAAATGCATCAGGCTCATGTGCGCCGTAGCTCACGGCCACACTGGGGCAGCCCGCGTTCAGCGCCAGTTGCAGATCGTGCGTGGTGTCGCCCACCATCAGGGTGCGAAGGGGCGTGGTGCCCAATTCGTCCATCAGCTCCAGCAGCATGCGGGGGTGTGGCTTGCCAGCGGTTTGGTCGGCTGTACGCGAGGCGTCGAACATACCTTGCAGTTCCACCGCGTGCAGGGCGGCATCCAGCCCCGCGCGCGACTTGCCGGTGGCCACGGCCAGCTTGAGGCCGCGCGCCTTCAAGTCATCAAGCAAAGGCAGCACGCCGTCAAACAGACTCAAATCGTCGTGGTGCGCCTGGTAGTGGTGGCGGTAGCGTGTGCCCAACTCAGGGTACTTTTCGGGCGGCACATCGGGCGCTGCATAGGCCAGCGCCTGCATCAATCCCAGCCCAATGACGTAACCCGCCGCTGCGTCGCTAGGCACCGTGCCGCCCACATCAGCCACCGCCGCCTGGATGCAGCGCACGATGATGGCAGTGGAGTCATACAGGGTGCCATCCCAGTCGAAGGCAATGAGATCGAATTGATGGGGTGTCTGAAGGGTAGTGTGGGAGGCCATGCCCACGATTATCGGGGACCGGAAAGCTGGTCTTTCGCTATTATTTATATAGCTGTTTGAGCAATGAAAACAAGGGCTGTCAAGTGATTTTATTAAAAAATGAAAATTACAAAGCCTTGTTCCCCAGTGCCTTGCACCGGCACATTCCCCTGGCGCATTCCCGGCATGAATATTCACCATTGGCCTGGCAGTCGCTGATTTTCTACAGTGCGGTGGCGGTGCTGCACGAAGCGGGCACCCCCCTTATTTCAGGATACTGCGTTTGACTACCCAACCCGCCCCCCTACAGCTTGCGCCCGGCACCGAACGTGCGGCCTTGCTGTCGCTCTTTCAAGCTGCGCTGCGTGCGGTAGACCCGCTGTACCTGGTGCCGCACCACTTACCGCCCAAATCCAAAGGCCGAACCATCGTCGTGGGCGCAGGCAAGGCATCGGCACGCATGGCGCTGGCGCTCGAGCAAGCCTGGGATGCGCCCCTGCAGGGCCTGGTGGTGACCCGATACGGTCACGGTGAGCCCTGTCAGCGCATTGAGGTGGTGCAGGCGGGGCATCCGGTGCCCGATGCGGCCGGACAAGCTGCTGCGCAGCGCATTCTCGACTTGGTGGATGGGTTGACCCCCGAAGATCTGGTCATTGCCTTGATCTCGGGCGGCGGCTCGTCTCTGCTGTCTCTACCCGCGCAGGGCATCACCTTGCAGGACAAGGCCGATGTGACCGACGCCCTGCTGCGCAGCGGCGCCAGCATCTCGCAAATCAACTGCGTGCGCCGCCACCTGTCATCTATCAAGGGCGGCAAGTTGGCGCAGCGCTGTGGCGCAGCCACGGTGGTCACGCTGGTGGTCTCGGACGTGCCGGGTGATGATCCGCGCATCGTGGCCTCTGGCCCCACGCTGGCCGACGACAGCACCCCGCAGGACGCGCTGGAGGTGCTGCAGCGCTTTGGCATCACGCCGCCGCTGCGCGTGTATGCCGCGTTGCAAGTGGGTTTCGTCAACGCACCGGGCGTGCAAATGGGGCCACGGCATTGCACCGTGATCGCCACCGCGCAACTGGCGCTGGACAGTGCTGCCGAGCAAGCCCGCGCCATGGGTCTGACGCCTGTCATTCTGGGCAATGCACTGGAAGGCGAGGCTCGTCACGTGGGTACGGTGCTGGCGGGCATCGCGCGTCAGGTCGCCACCACCGACCAGCCCGCCAGCAAACCCGTGGCGTTGCTATCTGGCGGCGAAACCACGGTGACGGTCAACGGTGCGGGCCGGGGCGGGCGCAATGCCGAGTTGTTGCTGGCGCAAGCGCTGGCAACGGCCGAGCTGCCTTGTGTGTGGGGTCTGGCGGCCGATACCGACGGCATTGATGGGTCGCAGACCAACGCAGGCGCTGTGTTCGGGCCCGATACGCTGGCGCGCGGCCGGGCAATGGGCATGAATGCGGCGCAGCATCTGGCGCGCAACGATGCGTGCAGCTACTTTGAGGCGCTGGGCGACCTGGTGGTCACCGGCCCCACCCGTACCAATGTCAACGACTTTCGCGCCACGCTGATTCTGTAATTCACACGCACACCCACACCCTGAACCAACATGCAACGCTGTACCAAAATCGTGGCCACGCTTGGCCCTGCCAGCTCCACACCCCAAGTCATCGCGCAGTTGGCGCAGGCGGGTGTGAATATGTTTCGTCTGAACCTGTCGCATGGCAGCCATGCAGAGCACCAGGCCCGGTTTCAGGCGATCCGCGAGGCTGAAGCGCAACTGGGGCAGCCGCTGGGCGTGTTGCTGGATCTGCAAGGCCCAAAAATCCGGGTGGGCCGCATTCCCGGCGGGCCGCGCGAACTGGTGGTGGGGAGCACCCTGGTGTTTGATGCCAACCCCCAGTCAGGCGATTTGCAGTCCATACCGTTCCCGCATGACGACATCCTGAACGAATTGGAAGTGGGCCACCAACTGATGGTGGACGACGGCAAGCTGCAATTGCAAGTGACGGCGCTTGCGCCAGGGCGAGCCACGCTGGTGGTGCAGGTGGGCGGCGTGCTGTCGGACCGCAAAGGCGTGAACCTGCCGTCCACCCGGTTGTCAATGTCGGCGCTCACCGCCAAAGACCGTGAAGACCTGGCCTTTGGCCTGGCACTGGGGGTGGACTGGGTGGCGCTGTCGTTTGTGCAGCATGCGCAGGATGTGGAGTTGCTACGCGAGCTGGTGGGCCACCGGGTCGGCATCATTGCCAAGCTGGAAAAGCCGGGTGCCATGGTGCATCTGGAGGCCATTGCACAAGCGGCTGATGCACTGATGGTGGCGCGTGGCGACCTGGGTGTGGAAGTACCCCCGGAAGACGTGCCAGCCTTGCAGCGCCGCATCATCGAAGTGGGCCGTCGCCTGGGCCGCCCGGTGGTGGTCGCCACACAAATGCTGGAGTCGATGATTGCCGCGCCCACGCCGACCCGGGCAGAGGCGTCAGACGTAGCCACGGCCGTGTACCTGGGTGCTGACGCGGTGATGTTGTCGGCCGAAACCGCTGCGGGCAGTTACCCGGTGCAAGCGGTGGAAATGATGGCCCGCATCGTGGCGCGCGCGGAGCGCGACCAGCGCGGGCGTAACAGTGCTGAAGCGCCAGCGGCTGTCAGTACCCCCTGCGACAACACGCGCGCCAACGCCATGGGTGTGGCCCTGCGCGCCGTGTGCACCGTGCAGCCCCTGGCCGCCGCTGTGACTTACACCACTTCGGGCGCATCGGCCTTGCGCATTGCCCGTGAGCGCCCGGCCACCCCGTTGATCGGTTTGACGCCGCATGCCAGCACCGCACGCAAGCTGTGCCTGGTGTGGGGCGTGCGCCCGGTGTTGGCACCCAATGCAGACACCGTGGAAGGCATGATCGACAACGCAGTGGCCGCGGCCCAGGCCCAAAACCTGCCACTTGAGCAGTTGCCGCTCGCGGTGATTGCCGGTTTGCCATTTGCCACACCCGGATCTACCAACTTGCTGCGGCTGGTTTGGCCGGTGTAGCCTTCAGTTATGGAAAGTTACCAGCTTCGCACCTTTCTGGCGGTGGCCCGTCTGGGCAACATCACCCGCGCGGCAGATCAGTTGCATCTGACGCAGCCGGCCCTGTCCAAGCAGATCAAGGCGCTGGAAGAAGAGCTGGGCGTGTTGCTGTTTACCCGGTTGCCCTCGGGCATGGCGCTGACATCTTCAGGCCAGTTGTTGCTGCCGCAAGCCGAGCGCGCGCTAAGCGCCGCCACCGAGCTGTTGAACCAGGCGAAGGCCATGCGCGGCGAAGTGGCCGGCACGGTGCGGCTGGGCACCATCATCGACCCCGATTCCATCAAGCTGGGCCCATTTTTAGGGCTGTTGTTGCAGTACTACCCTCTCATCCAAGTCAAGTTACAGCACGGCATTTCCGGTGGGGTCATGCAGCAGATGCAGGCCGGCGAGCTGGACTGTGGCTTTTACCT
>JAYUXO010000459.1:0-6538 GCA_043753505.1 Comamonadaceae bacterium | reverse complement strand
GCGGCGAGCAGGTGGAAGGCGGGTTTGAGCAGTGCTGGCAGTGTGGGCGGTTGATGCCGGGTTGAGTTGCCTGCATACATTGCTATTATTTATATAGCTGCTTGAGCAGTATTTATAAGGGCCGGTGGCTAATTTGGCTTGAATTCGCACCGGCCATTTGCCAATTAATTCAAACAACATTCACCGCAGAGGCGCAGAGAACGCAGACGGCCGCAGAGGTAAGCAAAACAGTAAATGTTCTCTGCGTCACCCTGCGTACTCTGCGCCTCTGCGGTGAGGGCTGTTGGATTTCAATGCGCCTCAATCCCCCGGCACAAAAAACCGCTGCGGTTTGCTGCGCCAGCGTTGCCACAGGGCTCGGCGCACCCGCGCGCGGTCCACGCCGCTGACGTTGTGCGCGCGCAGTGCCAGCGCAAATGCCAGGTAAAAACTCACCGCCAGGTTCAACAGGCCAATCAGGGGAATGGCGGCCAGGCACCACCACACGGCGGGCACCCGCCAGGCTTCCAGCCCAATCGATGCCACCGCTGCGGCCAGTTGGCCCATCGACAGGGTAACGTGGCGCACATCCAGCGGCAGGCCCAAAAAGCCCAGCACCGGCGGCACCAACCCCAGCATCAGGCCCAGAGAAATATTTCCTGCCAGGCCGCTGATGTTGTGGCGCAGCGAATGCGCCCAGCGGTCGGCGCGCGCCGCGCCCAGCGCAGCGGTCAGGCGTGGGTTGTAGCGCAGGGCCGAGTCGAGGCGGTGCAGCACAAACCAGTTTTCGGTCCAGCCCGCAATGAGACTGGAGGTAAACAGCAGCGTGCCGGTAAACGCGGCAAACAGCAAAGTACTGGGGTTCAGCAGATGCAGGCTGTCCAGCACTTTGTTGGCCACTTCGGGTGCCAGTAGTGGCTGGCCGCTGAGCGCGTGCCAAGCGGTGCACAGCGCCAGCACGCAGGGTGCCACCACACCCACGTTGCCCAGCACCGCTGCTACCTGCGAGCGCACCAGGTGCACTACTTCGTCCACAAATTCCTGGACCGCCCAGGGCGCTTCCAGCTCTTTGAGTTTGGCGGCCATGGCGGGTGCGGTCATGGCAGGTTGCTTGGTGGCCAGCGTCCAGTGCATGAGCTGGATGAACACAAAGCTGGCGGCGTACATCGCCCCCGCCCACATACCGCCCCAAAAAGCCGACAGGCCCCACGCGGCAATGGTGAATTTAAGCAGCGTGGTCAGCGCGGTCGCTGCGCCGCCCCCGGCCGCTTTGCCCAGCATCGCGCGGTATTCAGCGGCATTGCGGGTGATGTAGTGCTCGCCGGTTTCGGCGCTGCGCTCGGCCACCTTGGCAGCCAGCAGCGAGGTGCTGGCCGACACCAGCGCACGCAGGGAGCGCCGCTCGCGGTTGCTCTGAACCAACTGCGCCAGCAGCCGGGTGGCGCTGGTGTTCGGCGTGGCTGATAGCAGGCAGTCCATCAGCATGCGCACGCGCAGCACCCGCTCGCGCAACTGGCGCAGCATGAACACCAGCCCCACCGAAATGCCGTGCTCGGCCAGGTGCGGGTACACGCTGGCCGCGGCGGCGCGACAGGCTTCCAGGCGGGCTTTGAGCTGCTCGGTCGCAGCGTCCAGCGCGCGCAGCGCAGCGCCGTCTGCATCGCGGCCAATTCGCAAAAAAGCCGCCTGAAACTTTGTCACATCGCTTGCCAGCGCGTGAAACGGCTGCGTTTCCAGCGCAGGGGCACTCATGCGCTGGCGCAGCTCGGAGGTAAAGCCGGTGGCGCAAATGTGGCTGGCGCAATACGTGATGGCTTCGAGCAACTCGCGCTGCCAGAACGTGAGGCCTGACGTTTCTTCAGGGTGCGTGAGGCCTGACGTTTTGCCAGGGTGCGTGAGGCCTGAGGTTTGCTGCGGAGTTGCGCCCGGGCGGTTCGGGCCGGGCGTGGCGTCCGGGCGGCGCAGCAGGCTGGCCACCCGGGCTAGCGTGGTGTCATCCAGCGCACCCAACCAGGCGGCGTCGCGTGCATCGTGAAGGGCCAGGGAAAACAGCTGCGAGGCGTCGTTGGTCTCGGGCGTGCCCGGCAGGAGTTTGTGGCGCAACCGGTCCAGCACCGCGCTGAAAAAAGCCGTGTTGGGGGCAAAACCAAAGTCGGCCAGCAAAGCCGTGAGGTCCATTGACTGCGCCGTCACCTGCCAGGCGTCAGCGAACCGGGTTTTCAGTTCGGGCTGGGCATCCAGCGCGTTGACTAGCAGCTGCACCCGGCTGACCGCCGCGCTGGGCAGGGCCTCACGCCCGCGCACCCAGGCCAGTAGCCCAATCAGCCACAGGTTGCGTTGGGGCAGCGGCGCTTGCGGGTCAAGCGTGGCAAGCAGGTTGTCCAGCGTTTGCATCGGGCGGACGGCAGGCTGAATCTGTTTACCTAATGCAGCACCCGGGCGTTGTCGCCACCCGCGTCCAGCAAAAATGCGGGAATCTCCACGTCAAACCGGTGCCCGTCTTCGCCCACGCAGAAGTAGCTGCCGTGCATGCTGCCGTGCGGCGCACGCAACTGGGTGCCGCTGGTGTATTGGAATGATTCGCCGGGCTTGAGCAGCGGCTGGTGCCCCACCACCGCCAAGCCTTTGACCTCGTCGGTGTAGCCGCTGGCGTCGCTGATGACCCAATGGCGCGAGATGAGTTGCGCAGGCAGCTGACCGGAGTTGGTGATGGTGACGGTGTACGAGAAGCTGTAAATGTTTTGCGCCGGGTCAGACTGCTGGGGCAGGTACTGGGGCTGCACGGTGACGGTAAATTGGTGTGTACTCATGCCGGACATGGTAGCGGGGCTGCGTGGCGCAAACCATAGGCGTACAAGCCGTCACAACTGAGAGAATTGCTGCATGAGCACCCACCCGCACGCCACCACCTGCCGCATCGCCCCCTCCATCCTCTCCGCAGACTTTGCCCGCCTGGGCGAAGAGCTGCGTGATGTGATTGCCGCCGGGGCCGACTGGATTCACTTTGATGTAATGGACAACCATTACGTGCCCAACCTCACGTTTGGCCCCATGGTTTGCGCCGCCCTCAAACCGCACGCTAAACGCGCCGACGGCACACCGGTGCCAATCGACGTGCACTTGATGGTGCAGCCGGTGGACGTATTGGCGGCTGCATTTGCCGATGCCGGCGCGGACTACATCAGCTTTCACCCCGACGCTTCGCCGCATGTGCACCGCAGCGTGCAGGTCATCAAGGCCAAAGGTTGCAAGGCGGGGCTGGTGTTCAACCCCGCTGCATCGCTTTCCGTACTGGACTGGATGATTGATGAAATTGACCTGGTGCTCATCATGAGCGTGAACCCGGGCTTCGGCGGTCAGTCATTTATCGACAGTGCTTTGCGCAAGATAGACAACGTGCGCAGGCGGATTGTTGCCAGTGGCAAAGACATCCGCCTGGAGGTCGATGGCGGCATCAAGACCGGCAACATTGCGCAGGTGGCTGCGGCGGGGGCCGACACGTTTGTGGCCGGCAGTGCGATTTTTGGTGCAGCTGACTATGCAACGGTGATGCAGCAAATGCGTGAGCAGCTAAAAAGTTAAGGTCAACCACGTCGCAGCCCATGCCATTCGAAAACGACTTTTCCACCTTGTTTGAGCTGTTGCCCATCGGTGCCTACCGCACTGATGCGCAGAATCGGCAGACACGGGCCAATCGGGCCATGGTCAAGATTTTTGGCTTTGACTCGGAAGTGCAAATGTTGGCCACAGCCCAATCCAGCGGTGCTGGCTGGTATGCCCAGCCGGGGCGGCGCGACGAGTTCAAGGCGCTGTTGTTGAAGCAGGGGCACTTACGTGACTTTGTATCCGAAATGCGTCGCAACGACGGCGAGACGTTCTGGATTCGCGAGAGCGCGCACGCCGTGCACGACAGCGCTGGCAATTTGCTCTATCACGAAGGCACTGTTGAAGATGTGACCGCGCGTGTGCAGGCCGAGCAGGCCGCTGCCACGGCTACTGCCTTGCTGCGCGAGCGCACCGAGGCGCTGCAGATCACGCTGGACAACGCAGGCCGTGGCATTGGTCAAGTGGATCCGCAGGGCCGTATCGTGCTGTACAACCAGCGCCTGCTGGAATTACTGGACTTACCGCGCGCTCTGTTGGACAGCCTCCCACTGATGCGTGATGTGGTGCGATTTCAGGAGCAGCGTGGTGATTTTGATAGCGGCGAGTTGATCTTTAATAACCCACTTGCCGTGCGCGAGCGCATCCAGCAGGACATGCAAGGCAGGTTCAGCCCGGGCACCTATCTGCGCCGCAACCGAAAGGGCCAGGTACTTGAAATTGCCACCGTCGTGCTGGACGACGGTGGCGTGGTGCGCACCTATTCAGACGTGACGGCTTATTTCAACACCCAAGCCGAGTTGGCCGAGAAATCCCGCACGCTCCAGATCACTCTGGACAGCATCAACCAGGGCCTGATCACCATTGATACCAACGAACGCATCACCCTGACCAACCGGCGCGTGCGGGAAATGCTCAAGTTTTCCGACGAGTTCATGGCTACCCAACCCAGTCTGGACGCCATGGCCCAGCTGCAGATGCAGCGCGGCGACTTTGGACCGCAGGCAGCCCTGATTCCTGTCGCAGTGCGCGACGCGATTGAACAGGGAGACAAGCTGCCCGCCCTGCAGGGGCCAACCACCTATCTGCGCAAGACAGTTGACGGCCGGGTGCTGGAGGTGGTGACCCGGGCTTTGCCCGAGGGCGGTGCCGTGCGCACGTTTGCTGATGTCACCCGCTACGTACAGGCGCAGCAGGAAGTGCAGGAAAAACAGACGCAGATCAGCACCCTCATCAACGCCCTGCCTGACTGGGTCTGGCTCAAGGACGCCAAGGGTGCCTACCTGCTATGCAACCCGGCAGGCTGTCACCAGCACGGCCTGTTGGAGGTCGAACTCCTGGGTAAAACCGCTCATGAGCTGTTTGGTCATGAGGCGGGTGAGCGCTTCCGCGCGGAAGACTTGCGCGCCGAGGCATCCAGTCAGCCCCTTGTTTTCGAGACAGAGTTCACCAACCAGACCACGGGCGAGCATTGCTTCTTCGAACTGATCAAGGTGGCCATGCGCGACGCGACAGGCCAGTGTGTGGGCATGCTGGGCATCGGGCGCAACATCACCGCGCGCAAGCGCAGCGAAGCGGCGCTGATTGCCGCCAAAGACGCCGCGCAGGCAGGCGAGCAGGCCAAGGCCGAGTTTCTGGCCAATATGAGCCACGAGATCCGCACACCCATGAACGCCGTGATCGGCATGAGCGACTTGCTGCTGGACTCGCCGCTCTCGCCTGAGCAACGCGAGTTTGCCGAAACCATTCGTACCAGCGGCGATGCGCTGCTGGGCTTGATCAACAACATTCTGGATTTCTCCAAGATCGACTCTGGTCATCTCGAACTGGAGCGCCTGCCCGTCAATCTGGCGGAGTGCGTTGAAAGCGCGCTGGACATCACCAGCGGCCCTGCGCTGGCCAAGGGGCTCGATTTGCTGTACTGGCTGGACGACGAGGTGCCGCGTGCCGTGATGGGCGACATCACCCGTCTGCGCCAGGTCTTCATCAACCTGATCAACAACGCCATCAAGTTCACCCAGCAAGGCGAGGTCTTGGTGTCGCTGTCGTGCAAGCGTGTCGAAATCACGGGCCAACTGCGGCTGCACGGCTCGGTGCGCGACAGCGGCATTGGCATTCCACCCGACCGCATGAACCGGCTGTTTCAGGTGTTCAGCCAAGTGGATGCATCAACCACTCGCCAGTACGGTGGCTCGGGCTTGGGCCTGGCCATTTGCAGGCGACTGGTCGAGCTGATGGGCGGACGCATCTGGGTGGCGTCCATCCCAGGCGAGGGCTCAAATTTTCAGTTTGATATTCCCGTTGAAGTTGCACCTTCCGTACCGAGCGCCTGTACGGGGGGGGATGCACTGGGCCACAAAGTTGCGTCGCTGGAAGGTCGCCGCCTGTTGGTGGTCGACGATAACCCGACCCACTGCCGGATATTGACCCTGCAAACCACCCGCTGGGGCATGGAGGCGCGCGCTGCATCTTCGGGCGAGCAGGCCCTGGCCTGGTTGGATGCGGGCGAGGTGTTTGATGCTGCCGTGCTGGACGTGCAAATGCCAGTGATGGATGGTTACGCGCTGTTAGCCCAGCTGCGCAAACGTTTGCCCGCCGCGCAGTTGCCCGCGCTGGTCCTGACTTCCAGCGGGCCAGACACAGACCGCGGTATGGGCCTGCACGTAGCGCAGACGCTGACCAAGCCAGTGAAAGCCGCAGCCCTGTTGCAGGCGTTGCAACGCCTGTTTAACCCGAGCGAAACTGCCGTTGTTGCAGCCACCCTGCCCGCGCAAGCCAAAACGCCGCGCCTGGCGCAGGAGCTGCCTCTGACAATCTTGTTGGCGGAAGACAACCTGGTGAACCAGCGGGTGGCCTCTCTGATCCTGAGCGGCCTGGGTTACGAGCTGCGCGTGGCATCCAATGGCCAGGAGGCACTGGATGCGGTGACGCAGGCGATCGGCCAAGGCCACCCGGT
>JAYUXO010000458.1:0-6546 GCA_043753505.1 Comamonadaceae bacterium | reverse complement strand
GACCTGGTGGTGTGGCGCACAACGCGTCGAAAGGCCACGCCGTGCTGCTGTGCCCCACCATGTCGCCAGCCCATGTTGAGAACTTTGCTGCACGGCTGGCCGAGCACGGGGCGGACTGCATCGACGCGCCGATGTCGGGCGGCCCGGCTCGGGCGCGCACCGGGCAGATGAGTTTGATGGTGGCGTGCGCCGATGCGGTGTTTGAGCGGCACGAGCCCATGCTGCAGCACCTGGCTGCCCAGCTGTTTCGCATCAGCGAAAAGCCGGGTGACGGCGCACGCACCAAGCTGGTCAACAACCTGCTGGCAGCCATTAACCTGGCGGGCGCGACGCAGACTCTGGCGCTGGCCACGCGCCTGGGTCTGGATGCGGGCAAAACGCTGAGCGTGATCGAGCAATCCAGCGGTCAAAGCTGGATTGGCACCGACCGCCTGCGTCGCGCGCTGGCGGGTCAGGCGACACCTCTGGCACACATGACCTTGCTACACAAAGACACGGGACTGGCCTTGAGCCTGGACAGTGCAGCCCGGGCCAACACACTAGGCATTGCGGCACACGCCCTGTTTGATCACGCGGTGCAGGCAGGCTTGGCGCATCAGGACGACAGCGCTTTATACGACTTGTTGTGCCGCTTAAACTAGCTGCAAGTTATTACAACTTCCGCCCATGACCACCATCCTGATCGTTGAAGACGACGACACGATTCGCAACAACCTCACCCGCCTGCTGATGCTGGAGGGCTTTGATGTGGCGTCTGCCGTCAACGGCGTTCAGGCACTGGCGCACCTGCGCAAGCAGGCTTGCGATGTGGTGATCTCCGATGTGAATATGCCGCAGATGGGCGGCCTGGAATTGCTGCACACGGTGCGCGCCGACCCCGATCTGGCAACCATTGCCTTCATGCTGCTCACCGCCCTGGACGACCGCGCCAGCACCCGCCGTGGCATGACCGCAGGAGCCGACGACTACCTGGCAAAACCTTTTTCCCGCGCCGAGTTGCTGGACGCGCTCAATAGTCTGCTGCGCAAACGCGAGCGGTTGAACGCATCGGTACAAACCGCTTTGACCGATCATGAAGAACGTTTGCGCCTGGCATTTGCCGCCAGCCTGGGAGCGGGCCTTTCCAGCCCCAGCATCGATCTGCCCACCCGCGTCGGGCTGGATGTGCCGGGCGATGCAGCGGTTGACCAGGTGCTGCAAGCCACGGTGCTGTTCTCCGACATCCGCAATTTCACCTCGCTGGCTGACAAACTCACCTCCTCCGAGGTGGCCGAACTGCTGAGCGTGTACTTTGACCGCGCCTGTGACCCGATTCTGAAAAACGGCGGGCGGCATTTGAAGTTTATTGGCGACGGCGTGATGACCGTGTTTGCCGACTCGTTGAGTGGCTCGCCCCTGCCCGCCGCGCGGCGCGGCGTCTCGGCTGCGCTGGCCATGGCGCTGGCGGCCCACGAGTTTCGCAGCTGGCTGCAACACCGCTTTGCCGATCGGGGGCTGCCGCCCTTTGCGATTGGCGTGGGCCTGCACTGCGGCGAAGTGAGTATTTGCCGTATTGGCTCTTCGCACACCAAGGAAACCACTCCGATTGGCGACACCGTGAACGTGGCCGCGCGGCTCGAAACCGCCAGCAAGGAGCTGGGCTGGACGGTGGTGGCCAGCCAGGCCGTGCTCAAAAACGCGGGCAGCGGCGTGCAAACCGGCGGCATGACGGCGCTCGAGGTGCGGGGCAAAGGCGGCTACCTGGACGTAGCGGAAATCATTGGCCTGGTGACTGGCGAAGACGACAAAATCCACGGCATGGCCAGCCTGACCGAGCGGGCCATCGAGATCAGTGCCGCCGTGCAAATCAACTCAGAAATTACCGCCCGTGCGGTCAAGGGCGCACTGAGCTTCGCGCTGGCCTCATTTCGCAGCCACTCCTTCAAGCCGGGCGAGCAAACTGTTCGTTTGAAGGGCTACCGCTTGACACGCAAGCTGGCCGAGGGCGGCATGACGGCTGTGTATCTGGCGGTACGCGAGGCCGACGGTATGCCCGTTGTGCTGAAGGTGCTGGACGCAACCGGCAAAGCGGCCAGCACCAACCTGTCGCGCTTCATTCAGGAATACGCGTTGATGTCCAATATCAACCACCCGAACGTGATCCGCATTTATGACCAGGGCTTCACTGACGACTACGCCTACATTGCGATGGAGTTTTTTGAACGTGGCGATCTGCGCCGGGAGCTGAAAGCCGGTATGACGCAGGCACGCGTGCTGCAAGTGATGTCGCAAGTGACCAGCGCGCTGGTCACGATTCACGACACCGGCATCATCCACCGTGATCTGAAACCCGAAAACCTGATGCTGCGCGATAACGGCAGCGTGGCCGTCGCCGACTTTGGCATCGCCAAGTCCACGCTGGTAACCACCGACTTGAAGCTGACACAAACCCATCACGGCGAAGTGGTGGGCACACCGTACTACTTGAGTCCTGAGCAGGCGGGTGGGAGGGCTGTGGATGCACGCGCCGACCTGTACAGCCTGGGCGTGATGATGTATGAAATGCTGACTGGCATGCGCCCGTACAAGGCGGAAACGCTGGAGCTGCTGCTGGCTCACCACTTGAATGCGCCCACGCCGGAACTCCCTGCAGCACATGTTCGACTGCAGCCGCTGCTCAACCAGCTGATGGCTAAAAGCCCCGGCCAACGCCCTGAGAGCGCGCTCGACCTGCTACGAATTTTGAACGGCCTGACCTCATAACCCACTGCTTGAACCCGTTTGCTGAACCCAATCAACCCAACCGACCACAACCACATGATCTCCCGCGAACCCACCATTGAACGCCTGGCCACCGCCCAGACCCTGCTGCTCACCCCTTTTGGCCTGGACGAGTCGCACCTGACGCGCGCGCTGGCTGAAATCACCGCCCACAAGGTTGACGACGCCGACCTCTATTTTCAATACACCCGAAGTGAAGGTTGGAGCCTGGAAGAAGGCATTGTGAAAACCGGCAGTTTCAGCATCGACCAGGGCGTGGGCGTGCGTGCCGTCAGCGGTGAAAAAACTGCTTTTGCCTACTCTGACGACATCTCCGAGGCTTCGTTGATGGATGCGGCGCGCACAGTCAGGTCCATTTCGGCTGCAGCCCAACAAAAACGTGCTCGAGTAGCTACCACAAAGATAGCTAAAAGCCGTTCGTTGTACGGTGGCGTTGACCCCATCAGCACGCTGGACAGCGCCGCCAAAGTGGCCTTGCTGGGCCGGGTAGAAACCCAGGCGCGCGGGCGCGACCCGCGCATCGTGCAGGTGATGGCTGGGTTGGCCAGCGAATACGACGTGGTGCTGATTGCCCGCGCTGATGGCACGCTGGCAGCAGACGTGCGCCCCCTGGTGCGCCTGAGCGTGACGGTGATAGCCGAGCAAACCATCGGCGGCGCAGTGCGTCGCGAAATGGGCTCTGGCGGCGGTGGTGGCCGCTATGGCCTGGCCTACTTTGACGACGAACACATCAACCAATACGTGACCGATGCCGTGCGCGCTGCGCTGACCAACCTCGACTCGCGCCCTGCCCCGGCAGGCGAGATGACCGTGGTGCTTGGCCCAGGCTGGCCCGGCATCCTGCTGCACGAAGCCATTGGCCACGGCCTGGAAGGCGACTTCAACCGCAAGGGCTCCAGCGCGTTTGCCGGGCGCATCGGCCAGCGCGTGGCGGCCAAAGGCGTCACCGTGCTGGACGACGGAACCCTTGCCGACCGAAGGGGCTCGTTGAACGTGGATGACGAAGGCCATACCAGCCAGCGCAATGTGCTGATTGAAGACGGTATCTTGAAAGGCTACATACAAGACAGCCTGAACGCCCGCCTGATGGGCGTCAAACCTACCGGCAACGCCCGCCGCGAAAGTTACGCCCACATTCCCATGCCGCGCATGACCAACACCTACATGCTGGGCGGCAAAAAAGACCCGAAAGAAATCGTGGCCAGCATCAAAAAAGGCCTGTATGCGACAAATTTCGGCGGGGGCCAGGTCGACATCACCAGCGGTAAATTCGTGTTTTCGGCCAGCGAGGCCTTCTGGGTGGAGAACGGAAAAATCCAGTACCCCGTCAAGGGCGCAACCATTGTGGGCAGCGGCCCCGAGTGCCTGAAAAAAGTCAGCCTGATCGGCAACGACATGGCGCTGGACAGCGGCGTGGGCACCTGTGGCAAAGAGGGTCAGAGCGTGCCGGTCGGTGTGGGCCAGCCGACCCTGCGCATTGATGGATTGACGGTGGGTGGCACTGCCTGAAATTGTCATGAGCAAGCGCAACGTGGCCCGCCTGGACATTGACCCCTCCACCCTGCTGCCCAGCATCAACTCGTTTGGTGATCTAAGCCAGTTTTTGCGTGCGGCAGTGGCCGACGAAGATTCCATGCAATTGGGCGAAAGCATGGGTGTGCTGGCCTCGCACATTGAAGCGGTGATCGCCCAACTGCGCCTGGCCCGCCACCGGGCCACCATTGCGCCCATGCTGATGGACCTGCTCACCGTGCTGCGCGGCCACCATGGTGCCGTGGTGGCGCTGAATAAGTCATGGCGCGGCTTGTATGAGTACGCTTCCTACCTGGCCGCTTTAAATAACTTCCGGGTGTTGATCGGCCAGTGGCTCCTGGACGGCGGCCGCCACGGCGAGGTGCTGGGCATCACCGCAGAAGACGTGGAGCTGGTGGCCTGGCGTACGCTGGGCGAGGGCATGCTGCTGATCGACATGTACGAGCAGTGGCACCACGATGAACCCAAGCCGGACGAGTCACCCGGCAGCGCCATAGCCGAGCTGGACACGCTGCCGTACGCCCTGGTCTACGGCAACGACCGGACCGGTGCTGACGCGCGCATCCAGCGGGCCATGCGTTGGTGGTCCAAGCTGCGCTTGTAGATGGGCTCAAAACCCTGTGCTACATTCGTTCGCTATGCAAACAACGCGTATTTATTTTGGTTACTTTTGGTTCTCACGCTTACAAGGCGGTCGGGATTCTTAAGCGTATGCCTCACTAAACGCGCCGAATCTTAAAAAACCGCCGGACTACCCGGCGGTTTTTTTTTGCCCTGATTTTTTTACTTGTTGAGGAGCCTCACGATGAACGCCAAAGCCACCACCTCCAGCGATGCCTGGTATGCGAGCCCCACTGACCGCACCAGCCAGACCGACGACGAACGCATCAAGGACATCACCGTGCTACCCCCTCCAGAACATTTGATCCGCTTTTTCCCTATCGCGGGCACGCCCGTGGAGAAGCTCATCACAGATACGCGGCGCAATATTCACAAAATCATCGCGGGCAAAGACGACCGTTTGCTGGTGGTCATCGGCCCCTGCTCCATCCACGACCCAGCCGCCGCGCTGGACTACGCCCGCCGCTTGAAGGAGGCCCGCGCCACACATGCGGGCGAGCTGGAGATCGTGATGCGGGTTTATTTTGAAAAGCCACGCACCACCGTGGGCTGGAAAGGCTTGATCAACGATCCCTACCTGGACGACAGCTTCCGCATTGACGAAGGCCTGCGCATGGCGCGCCAGTTACTCATCGAAATCAACCGCCTGGGCCTGCCCGCGGGAAGCGAATTTCTGGATGTGATTTCACCGCAATACATTGGTGATCTGATCAGCTGGGGTGCCATCGGCGCACGCACCACCGAAAGCCAGGTGCACCGTGAGCTGGCCAGTGGCCTGTCTGCACCGATTGGCTTCAAAAACGGCACCGACGGCAACATCCGCATTGCCACCGACGCGATTCAGGCGGCGGCCCGTGGCCACCACTTTTTGTCAGTGCACAAAAACGGCCAGGTCGCCATCGTGCAAACCAACGGAAACAAAGATTGCCACGTCATCCTGCGTGGCGGCAAAGCCCCTAACTACGATGCTGTCAGTGTGGCCGCCGCCTGTAAAGACCTGGAAGCCGCCAAGCTGCCCGCCACCTTGATGGTCGACTGCAGCCACGCCAACAGCAGCAAACAGCACGAAAAGCAGATCGAGGTGGCCCGAGACATTGCAGCCCAGGTGGCCGGCGGCTCACGCCAGGTTTTCGGCTTGATGGTGGAAAGCCACCTGCAGCCCGGCGCACAGAAGTTCACTCCCGGTAAAGATGACATGGCTGCTTTGGAATATGGCAAAAGCATCACCGACGCCTGCCTGGGCTGGGGCGATTCGCTGCAGGTGCTCGATGTGCTGGCGGGCGCGGTGAAGGCGCGGCGGGGCAAGCGCAAGTAAGTCAGGACTTACGCAACGCTGGAGCAGTCAGAACGCAGAGGACGCAGAGGACGCAAAGGTTTACGCAAAGTGCGCAGAGGAATTCCACGAACCGTGTCGGAGCTGGGCTCTTTTTGCGTCCTTCGCGTAAGCCTTTGCGCTCTTTGCGTTCAAAAATCCCACGCTCGTCTCCTGTACTGAAGTCAACTAAGTAAGTCCTGCAGGTGTTTTAAGTTTTAGGTCAAATAGGGCTCCCGCCCCAGTCAATATTGCTCAAGCAGCTATAGTTTTTATAGCTACCGAACGCTTGCTGGCGAAAATTTTGTCTCTGCCCAGGC
>JAYUXO010000457.1:0-2631 GCA_043753505.1 Comamonadaceae bacterium | reverse complement strand
GCCACGGCGGCGCAGGCCCACGAGGGTGGGCAGGCGGGGGTCGTCCCAGCCGCTCACGTGGCCGTCATCGACCAGTTGTTTCAGCTTGCGTTTGCTGGTGACGACGTAGGTGAGGTTCAGGCGGGCAAACTCGTATTGGTGCGGGGGCGGGGTGTTGATCAGGCCGCCCTGGCCCAGTTTGTCCAGCAGCCAATCGTAAAACGGGCGCTGGTCTTCAAATTCCAGGGTGCAGATGCTGTGGGTGATGTTTTCCAGCGCGTCTTCAATGGGGTGGGCAAAGGTGTACATCGGGTAGATGCACCAGGTATCGCCGGTGTGGTGGTGGGTAGCGTGGCGGATGCGGTAGATGGTGGGGTCGCGCAGGTTGATGTTGGGGCTGGCCATGTCAATTTTTGCTCTCAATACCATAGCGCCTTCAGCGTGTTTTGCCTGGGCCATCTCGGTAAAGCGCTCAAAATTCTCGGCGGGGCTGCGGTTGCGAAAGGGCGAGTCGATGCCGGGTTTGCCGAAATCGCCGCGGTTGGTGCGCATGTCGTCGGCGCTTTGCTCGTCGACATAGGCGTGGCCGGTTTGGATCAAGTACACGGCGGCGCGGTGCATGAAGGCGAAGTGGTCGCTGGCTTGATACAGATGGCGGGTGCCGTTGGCCTGCCAGTCAAAGCCCAGCCAGTGCACGGTGTCCAGAATGGCGTTGACGTATTCGAGGTCTTCTTTTTCAGGGTTGGTGTCGTCAAAGCGCATGTGGCACACGCCGCCATAGTCGCGCGCCAGGCCAAAGTTCAGGCAAATGCTTTTGGCATGACCAATGTGCAGGTAGCCGTTGGGCTCGGGGGGAAAGCGCGTGCGGATTCGCGCGGGATCCAATGCGTTTGTCGCGGGAATGGCCGGGTCAGTCGTGCCCCGGTGGTGCGCCGCGTCGCCGGGGCTGCCGCCCCAATGGCGGGCGGCGTAGGTTTGTTGGGCGAGGTCGCGCTCGATGATCTGGCGCAGGAAATTGCTGGGGGCGGGCTGGGGCGCTTGGGGGATGGGTGCATTCATATGCGTACCATTTTAGGGAACGCGACTGTGGGCGCGGGGGTTGCACCCGCTGTCTCAAGGACAGGGCTGGGGTGAGGGTGCAGCGCAAAAAAAACGCTGGTACCACGCCAGGGGCCCTCTCCCTGCCCTTTCCCGCACCTGGAGGCAAAGCCTTTGGTTCGGCGTGCGGGAGAGGGGGTCAAATCCAGGTTGTGAAACTACCAGCTGTCCGAGCGCAGCTGCGATTCCCAGGCTCCAGCGCGCACGGCGTACACGCTGATCACGCCGTAACGTTGTTCGCCTTTGTCGTCCCATTTCATGGAGCCGGTCACCGGCGCAAATGCATCGAGCTTGCGCAGGGTTTCGTTGATGCGCTTGGGGTCGCCGGATTCGGCGCGCTTGATGGCGGAGGCCACCGCATACATGGCGTCGTAGCTGTAATGGCCACCGTAGGCCGGGTCAATTTTGTAAGCGGCGCGGTAAGCGTCCAGAAACTTCGCGCCAGCGGGGAACTCGCGTGGCTCCAGGATGGGCGAGGTGGCATACAGGCCCGAGACGATGCCTGCGCCTTTGAGCATGTCGGTGGTCTTGATGGTGTCGCCACCCAGGATGCTGACCTTGGTGTAGTCAATTTTCTTGAGCGCCTGCATCAGCGCCAGCACCTGAAAGTCGTTCAGCGTGGTGACGATGGCGTCAACGCCCTCGGTTTTGATCTTGCCGGCTACGTCGTCAAAGGCCACGGTTTTGTCGTCGAACGACTGGCGCACCGCCACGGCTTTTTTGGCCTTAGCCAGTTCACCCACCGCACCGTCGGCCAGGCCCTTGCCATAAGGCGTGCCGTCGTCGAGCACGGCGAATTTGCTGGCGTTGAGGTTGTTGGCGGCAAAGGAGCCAATGGCGCGCGCTTGCAGCACGTCGTTGCCCACAATGCGCAAGGTGGTGGGAAAGCCCAGTTGGGTGAATTTGGGGTTGGTGGAAATGGCCAGTTGGGAGATACCCTTGGCAGCGTAGATGGGCGCCGTTTCAATGCTCACGCCTGAGTTCAAGTGGCCAATCACGGCGACCACGCCCTGGTCCACCAGCTGCTGGGCCACTTCCTTGCCGGTGGCCGCGTTGGCCTTGTCGTCCACTGCCACCACTTCCAGGGTGACCACTTTGCCTTTGACCTTGAAGCCTTCTTTATTCAACTCGGCTACGGCCAGTTTCACGCCGTTGAGCATGTCGGTGCCCAGGGCACCCAGGTTGCCGGTCAACGGCTGGGCCACGCCGATCTTTAAGGTGGTGGGAACGCTGTCGCAACCTGTCAGCAGGGTACTGCTGGCAACGGCGGCGAAAGCCATAGCACCTAAAGTCATGAATCGGGTGGCGGCTCGCCGGCGAAGGTTATCAAGCATAGAGGTAACTCCAATCAGGGTAAACAAACAGTAAGTGAATGAAACCATGCACAGAGCGTGCCGTGTTGCGGGGTTTCCACTTGTATCTAGTCACAAAACGAATGCATTAGTACGCCTAATACTTCGTATTTTTGCCGTGGCTGATTTACATCGCACGAAACAGGTGGGCATATAGCCGACTGACGGCCAGTTTGTCGGGGCTGCCGCGCAGGCAGAGGTG